>NZ_BADD01000066.1 GCF_000333455.1 Rhodopseudomonas sp. B29 | reverse complement strand
ACGGCCGCCGGCCCGTAAGCTTGGCGAAACGGCCGGCTACGATCTGGGCATCATCCTTGAACACGACCCCGTTCATCGCATCGGTGAACGCCTTGATGACGTTGTCGGCGTCCGGTTTCTTCGCTGGCTTGATCTCGCCAGCGATGGCCTGCGCCCGCTTCTTTTGAGACCACGACGCCGGCACCGCGAAGATGATCGACAGATCAATTTCGACCGGAGCCTCGATCGGTAGTCGCCCGCTCATCGCGTCCATCGCCAGAGAGCGAATGATGCCCTCATAGGTGCGGGTCTTTTCCGGGGTATAGTGGCCGATGAAGTTACCGCGGCGAAAGGCGCGAGCGCGCCCTTTGCCTTGCGGATCACCGGCGACGATGATGGTGACCGGATCGGTCATGGCTCAATCCTCATCGCCTTCGGCGTCGTCTTCCGCTTCCGCGGCTTCCTTGGCCTCGAGCTTCCGGAAGGCGCTGGTGATCGTGGCCTGGCCCTTATGCCAGTTCTCGATCCAAACCTGATCGAACTCGGAGCCGGCGCCATAGGGGCTCTGGCACGTCTGTCCAGCCGCGCCGGCCGTGAAGCCAAGCGCTGCGGCGCGCTCGACCTCTGGCGTGCGGTCCGGCGTGTCGTAGAACATGTCGAACTGCGTTCCGATCGGATGATTGAGAAGCCGCGCGACCTCGATCTCAGCCTTGCGCTGCTCGATCGTGTCCTCGTCCTTCTGCTTGCGGAGCCGAAGCGCGAAATCGATCACCTTCCCGGTGAAGCCGTTGGCGATCAACTTCTTCCGCTTATTGCGGATGTCGGCGACGACCTTGTTCTTGTCGTCGGTCAGGCGCTCGATCTCTACCAGGCTGTTCACGAGCAGCGCCCGCTTCTCAGCCTCGGTAAGATCGAAGTCGTTTGGGATGTGCGGCGTGTCGTCCATCTTCTCGGCGGGTTGGCCCATCGTGTCAGCTCCTGTTTGATCTTCGCATCTTCCGCCGCAACTTGCGGCGCGTTCTCTGCTTCCTGGTCATGCTTCCTCACCGAGATAGACGCCTACTGCTTCAGCGATGACGGTCTCCGCCTTCGCGCCGGTGCTGATCGCGTGGCTGTAGAGCGCGACGGCGACCGAGCCGCGCAGCTCGACGGTGAACACCACCGGCGCCAGCGCGCCGAGCACCTTGTCGCTGTCGGACAGCTCTGCGTCGCGCTCGATTGTCACCGACATGCTCGCGCTCCCGCGGTGTTGCGGACGGCCTCGGCCAAGAAATCGCGGCGTCGATCGGCCGTATCGAGTTGCAGATCAAGCTTCGGCAGGTTGCCGCGGTACACCGGATCGGTGCGGCTCACATTCGGATTTCGCACGACGACGGCAGCCAGGCGCTCGGCCTTCTTGGCGGCGCGACGGTCGCGCTTACGCTTGTTCTTCCGCGCGATGGCTTCCGGCGACGTGGCGGGCATCAGATCTCACAGCTCGAAGTTTGAGTGATAGAAGCGTGACGCGCGGTGCGCGGCGGCGTCGAATTTCGGCGGCGCTGGCGGCTTCGGATCGCGATAGCCCTTCCGGAACCTCTCGAAGTACTTCGCCGCGACCGGCGCCGAGCAAGGCAGATCGCGTGCGGCTCCTCGCGCGGTATTTCCCGCGTCGAAAGCGGCCCGCAGCCGGTCGATCTCCTCATCGGTCAAGTGGTTAGAGGGACCGCGGTTGCTCATCGCTTCACCTTCCCGGCCGAAGCCACGGGGCGATCCACTCCGCCCAATCCGCGCATCTGTTCCCGAGCAGCATCAATCTCCGGGCGATGAAAGTCCGCGTCCGATGCAGACATGCGCGCTTCGAGGCGCAGGAGCCGCAATCTGAGGTCTCGCAATTCGCTCCTGGCTTCGGCATCCTCTTTGCGCCTCTTCGCATCGGTGATTTGGTCAATCTCGTATTCCTCGACGCGGCGCGCCTTCGCGTACCAGAGGTCGAAGGCGCGCCAGTATTCTATCCCCGCAGCGACAGCAGCCCGTTCAATGGCCTGCTTCACGTACTCACCTGGACGTCGAGGCGACGCCAGTTCGCGAAGCAAGGACGACGCCTCATCAACCGTTGTCACGACGACCTCCCAAGGAATTTGGGAATGTTCTCGTTGTCCTCCCAAGCCTGCGGGCAAATACTGCGGACATGGATTTTGCTCCTTCTTTTCCGGTGGTTGGGATGAACGTCGAAGCGGAACTACACGCGTTGAAGGCCTTGGTCTCGGCTCAGAACGAGGTCATCAAAGAGCTGATGACCACGATCGCAACGATCGGCATCAGCGCGAAGGCTTGGGACAAGCACATCGCATCGGCCGCGATTGACGCGCTTGCGCAGCGATTGAACGGCATCGCAAACAACCGCAGCCAACAACCTGACGCAGAATTTCTGCTCTACTACGCTGACACCGCGACCGCCGTTGCGCGGCGATACGACTGATCTCCGCCGCGTAGTCGAGCTGCGGACGAGCTGCGTCATTGCGCCGGAGCATCGCGAGAAGCTCAGCGGTGGCGATCTTGGTTGCTGCGTCGGTCATGGTCAGGCTGCCGTGTCGGCGAAGATGTCCGGGCACAGCTCGGCGCGGGTCACCTTGCCTTCAAGCGCGCGTTCGATCGCGACGGCCATTTTCGGCTGGGATTGCCGCGATGCTTGCTTTTGTTGACCGCGACCTGAGAGCACCCGATCAGAAGGGCAATTTGGCCTCGGACCCGGCTATGTCGATCGCGCGCTGAAGCGGAGATTTGAGAGTTTCGGTCATGCCCGCATCAGATAACATTTGTTATCGAAACGCAAGCACTATTGTTATCGAGACTGTCGATAACTGCGGTTATATATTCGCGGGCATGGAGCCCGGAGCACTTATTCGTCAGGCGCGCGAGCGCAAAAATTGGTCCCAAAAGGACTTGGCCGAGCGCGTCGGCATATCGCAGCCGGCGGTCCGGAAGATCGAAGGCGGATCAACCGCGAAATCGAAGCACCTGCCTAAGATTGCGCAGGTTCTTGGGCTGAACCTTTCCCACCTAGACGAGACACTCGCGAGCCATGGCGGCTTCTACGAGGACCAGGCCGAGTTCGGCTATTCTGCCGCCGGCGATGCAAACAACCAGCGACCACAGAACGGCATCCTAGAAATCGACGTGCGCGCCGGCATGGGCGGTGGCGGCACCGTCGATGGCCGCGAAGTGGTGCACAACGGCGACTATGCCGACCCGGTGAAAGAGGAAGCTTGGCACTTCCCGGCGCGATTCCTGCGTGAGGAGATTCGGGCCCCGGAAAGCCGGGTTCAGATCCTCGAGACCCAGGGCGACAGCATGTCGCCAACGATCCTATCCGGAGACCGGGTGATCATCGACACCGGCCACCGCCTGCCCTCGCCTGACGGCATCTACGCGATCCGGGACCAATTCGGCGCGATCGTGGTGAAGCGGCTACAGGTACTTCGCCGCGGCGACCGGCCGACGATCAGGATCATTTCGGACAACAAGGCGCACGACAGCGAGGATGTCGACGCCGACGAAATCCACATCGTTGGGAGGGTGCTATGGGGATTAAAGCGGCTTTGACAGGGGCGATGCTCAGCGCCGTCGCCGTCGCTCCAGCGATGGCCGAGTTCGACAACGGCAATCAGCTCTACAGCTTCTGCACATCCGAAAAGACACCGCAGTTCGCGATGTGCATGGGGCTGGTCACTGGCTATTTCGAGGGGATGAAAATCTCCTACGATTGCCCAGGCGCTGGCCCGAAAGTAACTCGCCAGCAGTTGGTCGATGTTGTGATGAAGTTCATGCGGGATCACCCCGAAGACCGCGACAAGCCCGCCGCGTTTCTGGCAGGCCGATCGTACGTCGTGGCGTTCGGTTGCCGTCCGGCCGGATCATGAACGCTCGCGGCCGGTTCACGCTGATCTGCATGGCCGCGATCTTGGTGGTGGTGATCGCGGGGAAGGCGATTGGGTGGTGATCAGCCACCCTTGAGAAAAGCGATTAACTCGCGAACCTGCCCTGGGGACAGTAGAACCCTGTCGACAACAGCCCAGTCCATTTCTCCGTATTGGGAGATGCCGATTG
>NZ_BADD01000067.1 GCF_000333455.1 Rhodopseudomonas sp. B29 | reverse complement strand
CGCGCGGCCGAGAATCAGCATCAATAGCGACGGCGCCGTCGCGCACATCACCGAGCCGGCGACGAACAGGCTGAGCGATCCGATGATGGTGGCGCGGCGGCCGTAGATATCGGCCAGGCTGCCGAACACCGGCGCAACGGCGGTCGATGACAGAAGATACGCGGTGATCACCCAGGACAGGTTCTCGGCGTCGCCGAACTGCCGGCCGATGGTCGGCAGCGCCGTCGCCACGATGGTCTGATCGAGCGCAGCCAGGAACATCGCGAGCAGCAGGCTGAGCACGATGGCCCGGACCTCGCTTTTGGACAGCGCCGGGGCCGGCGCCAAAGGCGGCGCGTCTCCGAGATCGAGCACCTCGGTGGGGATATGGGTCAGCTCGGCCGCCGCCTCGTCGGACAACAGATGGTCGTCGGCCGGAACGCGGCTGTGATGTTCGGACATGGTCATGCGGACGCGGAAAGCTCGTCGGATCAGGAGATCATGAGGGAAGTCGGTTACGACTTTAGTAGCGCAACGCACCGTCGGCGGACAGCGCCGCTGACGCATGGGTGCATCGCATACCACCGTGGGCCGCCCGACTCGGCCTAGCCTCACCCGTGCTGCCAGTTCCACGGACTGATTCCGGCATTCCCGAAAGGAGTTCTGCCATGATCCGTTTCCATCACCGTCTCGTGCGTTTCTGTGCCGCCGTGCTCGCGACCGCCACCCTGCTGCCCCAGCTCGCGGACGCCTGCACCCGCGTCGTTTATCTGGGCGCCAACAATCAGGTGATCACCGCGCGGTCGATGGACTGGGCCCGCGATATCGGCACCAATCTGTGGATCTTCCCACGGGGCGCCAAACGCAACGGCGAGGCCGGGCCGAATTCGATGCAGTGGACCTCGCGCTACGGCAGCGTCATCGCTTCGGCCTACGATGTCGCCACCTCGGACGGCATCAACGAGGCCGGGCTGGTCGCTAACGTATTGTGGCTGGCGGAATCGACCTATCCGCCGTTCGACGGCGGCCGGCCCGGCATGGCGCTTTCGGTCTGGCCGCAATACGTGCTCGACAACTACGCCACTGTGGCGGAGGCGGTCGCCGCGCTGGCGAGCGAACCATTCACCGTCGTCACCGACAAGATGCCCGGCGAGAGCCGGCTCGCCACCGTGCATCTGTCGTTGTCCGATGCCAGCGGCGACAGCGCCATCATCGAATATATCGGCGGCAAACAGGTCATTCATCACGACCGCAAGTACCAGGTGATGACCAACTCGCCGGTGTTCGATCAGCAGCTCGCGCTGAATGCCTATTGGCAGCAGATCGGCGGCACTGTGATGTTGCCGGGCACCAATCGCGCTGCCGACCGCTTCGCGCGTGCTTCGTTTTACGCGACTGCCATTCCGAAATCAGAAGATGCAGTCGAGACGCTCGCCAGCGTCTTCGGCGTGATCCGCAATGCGTCGGTGCCTTACGGCATCACCACGCCGGACCAGCCGAACATCTCCTCGACGCGCTGGCGCACGGTCGCCGACCACAAGCGCAAACTGTACTTCTTCGAATCCGCGCTGACGCCGAACGTCTTCTGGGTGGACCTCGGCAAGATCGACTTCTCGCCCCGCGACAGCGTCTCTAAGCTCGATCTCGGCGAAAATCAGCGAAACATCTTTTCCGGAGAGGTTCACGACCAATTCCGGCAAAGCCCGCCGTTCAAGTTTCAGGGGCTGTGAGTCGTCTCTGCAGCCTCGCGCCGGGCGACTCCATCAGTTTGCGGACAGTCGGCTATCAAAAGAAAAAGCCCGGTCGCTAGAAGCGCCCGGGCCAAGTCAAGGGAGGAAACGCCCCAAGGAGGGGTCCGCGACGAACCGCATCGCGGGTGTCAGTGTTGTCTCACAATCCGCCGTCGGTATCTATTTGTGCCAATTCCCAGTTCGGTGACTTCCCATCCGGAAAATTACGGATGTTGCCGATCGTTCGAAGCCGCGACGCAAGCGGGAACGGCTTGACACGCTCGTCGTTGTGCCCGACGAAACCCGCGCCGCGGGCATGTCGATCCGAGTCCGCCGTGCCGAAACCTCTCACTCACGTCCAACCCGAAGATCAGTCCTCGCCGCAAGCTGACGCCGGCGACCACGGCCGCGACGCCACGACGCCGTCGGAAATTCCACCGCGCGGCTGGAAGGACATCCTGCTTCGCGTCTTCAGGAATTTCTCAGAACATCGCATCATGTCCCTCGCCGCCGGCATGACCTACTACACGCTGCTGGCGATCTTCCCGGCGATCGCCGCGCTGGTCGCGGTGTACGGCTTGTTCTCCGATCCCTCCCGTATCGCCCAGCATCTCGATCAACTCGGCGGATTCATGCCAGGCGGCGCCATCGAAGTGGCACGCGATCAGCTCACCCGTGTCGCCACCGGCGGCGCGCAGACGCTCGGCTGGACCTTCCTGATCGGCCTCGCGATCTCGCTGTGGAGCGCGAACGCGGCCATGAAGGCGATGTTCGATACGCTCAACATCGTCCACGGCGAAGACGAGAAGCGCAGCTTCATCATGCTGAATTTGCAATCGCTCGGCTTCACCATCGCCGGCATGCTGTTCATGCTGACAGCGCTCGGCTCCATCGTCGCCGTGCCGGTCATGCTGAACTATGTCGGGCTTCCCAGCACAGGCGACCTCCTGCTGCGGCTCGGGCGCTGGCCCCTGATGTATGTTTTCATCGCCGTCGCGCTGGCGGTGATCTATCGCTACGGCCCGAGCCGCGAGGCGCCGCGCTGGCGATGGATCAGCTGGGGCAGCGCGATTGCGGCGGCCGGCTGGCTGATCGTGTCGGCGCTGTTTTCCTGGTACGCGACCAACTTCGGCAGCTTCAACGAAACCTACGGCTCGCTCGGCGCAGTGATCGGCTTCATGACCTGGATCTGGCTGTCGGCGATCGTGATCCTGCTCGGTGCCGAAATCGACGCCGAGATGGAGCACCAGACGGCACAGGACACGACCACTGGCTTGCCGCGACCGATCGGCGCGCGCGGCGCCCGCGTCGCCGACAGCGTCGGCGCGTCGAAGTAAGCGACTTTCCGCCGCAGACTGCTGGCGCCGAGTCGTTCGCCACCACGATCGCAGCCGAAGCGATCTCTCATTTGAGAGATTCCAATCTCGAAGCCGCCGGCATGTCTTGTTGGTCGCGTGCATATGCGATTAATGAGCACCCCGAAACGGGGAGCCATCAATGTCGATCTTGGGGGCCGGCGCGAATGCCGGACGAACAACTACGCGTGTCGCATTGTTTCTGGCGGCATTGACGGCACCACTGACGCTGGACACCGCGCAAGCTCAAACCGACAAGCCCGCCGCCGCCGAACTGCCTGCCGTCGTCGTCTCCGCACCCAAAGTCGAACGCCGCCAGGTCCGTCCGCAACAGCAAAGAAATCGTTCTGCCGCAGCGCTTTCACGCGCATCACGGCAGCGCTCAGCCCCAGCGCCGCAATCCAATCAACCGACGCAACGTGCCGTATTCGAACGCGGCACCGATCCCATTCCTGGATTCGTTCCAAGTGTCAGCGCGAGCGGCACCAAGACCGACACCAAGCTGATCGAGACGCCGCAAGCGATCTCCGTCGTCAGCCGCGACAATCTCGACGCGCGCGGCGTCGACACCGTCGCGCAAGCGCTGCAATACACCGCCGGCGTCGCGGTGCAGACCGGCGGTGCCGATCCGCGCTACGACCAAGCCAAGATCCGCGGCTTCGAGACCAACGGCTTCTCGAATTTCCGCGACGGCCTGCGCGACACCGCCAACGGCTCGGCGTATTTCTCGGTGTTTCGCAACGAGCCCTACGGCGTGCAGCGCATCGACGTCGTCAAGGGCCCGAGCTCGGTGATGTACGGCCAGAGCCCGCCCGGCGGCCTGATAGATCTGATCAGCAAGCGGCCGACAGATCAGGCATTCGGCGAGATCGTCGGGCTGGTCGGCACGGCCGATCGCCTGCAAGGCGCCTTCGACGTCGGCGGCCCCGTCGACAAGGACAAGACCCTTCTCTACCGCCTCACCGGGGTGCTGCGCGATTCCGACGCGCAGGTCGCGAAATTTTCCGACAAGGTCAAAGACGACCGCGCCTACATCGCGCCGGCCGTCACCTGGCGTCCGACCAACGACACCACGCTGACCATCCTCAGCGACTATCAGCACGACGTGTTCGGCAACGCATTTCCGGTCTCGGTCGGCACCGTGCGCGGCGGCAAGATCGTCGATGTCAAGCCGCTGCCGCTGTTTCTCGGCGAGCCGAGCTACAATACCTTCGATCAGACGCAATATCGCATTGGCTACCAGTTCGAGCATCGCTTTAGCGACGATCTGATCGTGCGATCGCGGGCGCGCTTCGGCCATGTCGACCTGGAGTATCGCTACGTCACCTTCGCCGGCACGCCGCTCGACACCCAGACGGTGTTTCCACGCATCTCGCGCCGGGTTCTGGAGAATTCCGACAGCTTCAACATCGACAACCACGTGATCGCCAAGGTCTCGACCGGCTCGCTGCAGCATACTTTGCTGCTCGGCACCGATTATCAGGCCTTCCAGCTCGGCGGCCAGCAATTCGGCGGCAGCGCCCCCTCGCTCAGCCGGATCAATCCGGTCTACGGCGTGCCGATCGCGATGCCGACGACGCTGCTGCAGAGCTACAAGCAGAACCTCAACCAGGCCGGCCTCTATCTGCAGGATCAGATCAAACTGCAGAACTGGATCCTGACGCTCGGCGGCCGTTACGACGCGGCGCAACAGACCACGCTCGATCGCATCACCGGCGTGCCGCAGCCGAGCGACGACACCGCGTTCACCAAGCGCGCCGGGCTGACCTACGTGTTCGACAGCGGTCTCGCCCCCTATGTCAGCTATTCGGAGTCGTTCCTGCCCACAGCCGGTATCGACTTCAACTCCAAGGCCTTCAAGCCAACCAAAGGCAAGCAGTACGAGGGCGGCATCAAATTCCAGCCGAATCGCGACTTCCTTGTCACCGCCGCGGTATTCGACCTCACCCAGGACAACGTGCTGACCGCCGACCCGCTGCATCTCAATTACAACATTCAGACCGGCCAGGTGAATTCGCGCGGCTTGGAGCTGGAAATGTTGGCCAAACCGCTGCCGGGGCTCAACTTGTTGGCGACCTACACGCTGCAGAACCTCAAGAACACCCAGAGCAACAACGGCGATATCGGCAAGGTACCGGTGCTGACGCCGCGTGACATGGCATCGGCCTTCGCCGACTACACACTGCAGAGCGGTCCTCTCGCCGGCTGGGGCTTCGGCGCCGGCGTGCGCTATGTCGGCGAATCCTACATGGACATCCTCAACACGCTCACCAACTCGGCCTACACAGTGTTCGACGCCGGATTGCATTATCGCCAACCGAAAGGCATCAACCTCGCACTGAACGTCAAGAACATCGCCAACAAGGACAACGCGCTGTGCACCGTCACCGGCGGCTGCCAGTACATCACCCCGCGGGTGATCACCGCAACCGCGAGCTATCGCTGGTGACCGGGACGCGGAGCTTACGGATCTGGAGCAAGGTCCACACCTGGACCTCGCTGATCTGCATGCTGTTCCTGCTGATGCTGTGCATCACCGGGCTGCCGCTGATCTTCCACGAGGAGATCGAGGATCTGACCGAGCAGCAATTTGCCGCGCCGGATCTGCCGGGCAACGTCCCGGCTGCGCCGGTCGACGATGTCGTACGCGCGGCGCAGCAGGCGCGGCCGGGGGATCACGTGCTGTTCGTGACCTGGCGTGACGATCAGCCGTCCGTGGTGGTGGTGACAATGTCGCCGACCCCGAAGCCGATGCGCGGGCAGTTCTATCGGCTGGTGATGGACGGCCGCACGAAGCTGGTACTTGGCGAGGAGCGGCCGCAGCGCGGCGTGATGGACATCATCCTCCTGCTGCACAAGAACATGTTTCTGGAACTGCCCGGAGAATTGTTCCTCGGCGCGATGGGCCTGTTGCTGGTCGCTTCGATTATCTCCGGCGTCGTGGTCTATGCGCCGTTCATGCGCCGGCTCGACTTCGGCACCGTCCGCCAGCGCTCGCGCCGGCTGAAATGGCTCGACCTGCACAATCTGTTCGGCATCGTCACCACCGTCTGGCTGTTCGTCGTCGGCGGCACCGGCGCGATCAACACGCTGGCGATGCCGATGTACGACTACTGGCGCGGCCAGGTCTTGCCGCCTCTGCTGGCGCCGTATCGCGGCCAGCCGGTGGCGCAGCCGTCCTCGCTCGATCAGGCGATCGCGCGGGTTCGCGCCGCCCTGCCCGACGGCCGCCTGACCTCGGTCACGATGCCGACCGCTGAAAACTTCGGCAGCCCAAGGCATACGGTCGTGTGGATGAAGGGCAATTCCGCGCTGACGGCCCTGGTAGCGACGCCGACGCTGGTCGATGTCGATCAAAGCGTACCTGTGCTTGTCCCGCAAATGCCGTGGTACTTGACTCTGCTGCAGATGTCGCGCCCCCTGCACTTCGGTGACTATGGCGGTCTGCCGCTCAAGATCATCTGGGCCCTGCTCGACCTCGTCAGCATCGTGGTGCTGATTACAGGCTTGTATTTGTGGGTGGCGAAACAGCGGTTCGGCGGCGGCGCCCGCGCCGCCGCTCTGTCGACCAAGACGAGGTCCGCATGATCAAGCCCCGCAAAGCCGCCCACACAACCGCGCAAATCTTCGCCGCCCCGCTCGCTATCGCCATTATCACCGCCCTCGGCCTGACGACAGCCCTGCTCGGCGACGGCGTATGGGACTGGATATCCTGGGCGGCTTTGAGCCTGCCGGTCGCGGTGGCGGTGGTTTATTGGCAATTGAGCGCAAGACGCGCCGAGGCGCGTTAGAATCGCAGCGCAGCCGCGCAAATAGCCGTCATCGCCCGGCTCGTCCGGGCGACCCAGTATTCCAGGGCGCTGCTATGATGGTCGCGTCGCAGCCAAAGCGGCCGAACGCGCCCCCTCTGCGATACTGGATCGCCCGCCTGCGCGGGCGATGACGGTGGAGAGTGGGGCTGTGGCTGCGAGTTGACGCAGCCCGCCGTTCAACTGTTAACCCGCCTACTTCACCAGCTCACACCCGCCCTCCACCATCGGCCGAAACGCCTTGTCGGCTGGGATGGTCGAGACCAGCCGATAGTAATCGTAAGGATATTTCGACTCCTCCGGCTTCTTCACCTCGAACAGATACATCGGGTGCACGACTCGGCCGTCCTGTCGGATGGCGACGTCGCCGAACAGTTTGTCCTTGCCGCTGAACGTCTTCATTTGCGGCACCACGTCTTTGGCGTCGTCGCTGCCTGTCGCAGCCACGGCGTTTAGATAGGCCAGGGTCGAGGCGTAGACGCCAGCCTGGTTGCCGCTCGGCATCTTGCCGTTCATGCCGGGGCGCTCTGCGAAGCGTTTGGCGAAAGCACGGGTGTCGTCGTTCATATCCCAGTAGAACGCCTCCATCAGCTGCAGGCCCTGCGCGACCTTCAAGCCCATGCCGTGGATGTCGTTGATGAACAACAGGAACGCGACCAGCTTCTGGCCGCTTTGCTGAATGCCGAATTCAGCCGCCTGCTTCACGGTGTTGATGGTGTCGCCGCCGGCATTGGCGAGGCCGATCACGCCGGCCTTCGAAGATTGCGCCTGCAGCAGAAACGACGCGAAGTCCGAGGTGCCGAGCGGATGCTTGGCTGCGCCGAGCACTTTTCCGCCATGCTGCTCGATATATTTGGTCGCCTCCGCCTCGATGCCCTTGCCGAGCGCGTAGTCCACCGTGATGAAGTACCAGTCCTTGCCACCGCGCTCCATCATCGCGGCCGCGGTTGTATTGCCCGTTGCCCAGGTGTCGTTGACCCATTGGATCGTATTGGGCGAGCAGGCCTTGCCGGTGAGATCAGAGCTCGCAGTGGACGACGCCAGGAACGTCATCTTGGTGCCGCGCAGCAGCGTGTTGATCGACAGTCCGACAGCCGAGTTCGGCACATCGACGATGGCATCGACCCCCTCGTTGTCCAGCCAGCGACGCGCGATGGCGTTGCCGACATCCGCCTTGTTCTGGTGATCGGCATAGACGATCTCGACCTTGATGCTCTTGCCGCCGCCGGCGAAATCCTCGGCCGCCATCCGCGCCGCCTCGACCGACCCCATGCCGTTGGTGTCCTGGAAGATGCCCGAGATATCGTTGAGAACGCCGACGCGCACGACGTTGCCGGAGATTTCGGCGCGTGCGGTGCTGCTCAGCAGGCACGCCGTCGCGAGGCCGAGCAGGCCCTTGGTGATCTTCATGTCTCTCTCCCTGAAGTGATGTTGTTAGCAGGCGACGCCGCCGGTCGTTGCCGGCGGCCGTGGTTCAGAACTGATGATTCAGATTTGCCGGTCCGGAATCCTCACTACCAGCCCGTCAAGATCGTCAGTCAGCTTGATCTGGCAGGACAGCCGGCTCGACGGCAGTCTGTCGGCGGCCGTACCGTCGAGCAGGTCGTCCTCGTTGCCGTCGACCGGCGGCAGCTTGGTCAGCCCTTCTTCGACGTAGACGTGACAGGTTGCGCACACGGCGTTGCCGCCGCATTCGGCGACGATGCCGTCGAGCCCGAGGCTCAGCGCCGAATACATCGCTGTGTCGCCGACGGCAGCGTCGGCGACTTCGCTGCGGCCGTCGGGCAGAATGAAGGTGATCTTCGGCATCGTGCGTCCTTTAGGCAGGCGTCAGTTGCAGCGGCAGACTCTCGAGCCCGCGCAGCGTGTTGTTGAAGCGGCGCTTGACCGGGCCGGCGACCTCGATCGCCTTGACCTTGCGGGCCAGCGCGGCGAGCACGACCTCGCCTTCCAGCCGCGCCACGAGCTGTCCAACGCACATGTGGATGCCGGAACCGAAGCCAACATGGCCGGACGTCTTGCGGGTGATGTCGTAGCGGTCCGGCTCGGTCCAGCGCCGGGGGTCGCGATTGGCGGAGCCGAGGAACATCAGCACCTTCTCGCCCTCGCCGATCGTCGCGCCGCCCAGCTCGACATCGCGCGTGGTGGTGCGGAAGAAGGTCTGCACCGGGCTTTCGAACCGCACCGCCTCCTCGAAAGCGTTGCGCGCTAGCGACGGATCGGCGCGCAGCCGCGCCAGCTCGTCAGGGAAACGCGCCAGGCAATACATCGCGGCACCGAGGCCGTTCACCGTGGTGTCGAGCCCGGCCGACAGCAGCGAGCGGACCAGCAACGGCGCTTCGTCCTGCGTAATCTCACCGCTGTCGCTGAAGGCGTGAATGCAGGCGCCGAAACCGCCCGGTGCGAGATTCGGCCGTTGGCACTGCTCATTGACGTAGGCTTGATGCGGCGCCGAACGTTCGATTGCTTTCTGCCGCAGTTCATTCGGTGGCCCGAAAGCGTTGAAAACCAATCCCGCATACGGAATCAGATGCTCGCGGCCGTCCTGCTTCAGCCCCATCGCGTCGGGAAACACCGACAACGGATAGGCTTCGGCGAGATCGGCAATGCCATCGACGCAGCCACCACGTGCCAGCAGATCGTCGATCTTGGCCTCGGCCGCGGCGGCGAAACCGTCGCGCAGTCGCTTCATCGTCGCCGGCGACAGCACCTTGCTCAGCACCGCACGGGTTCGCGTGTGCGCCGGCGGATCAGCTTCGAGGATCAGGCTCGGCGGTCGCCACGGCTTCTCCTTCTTGAAGTCGCTGAGGCCGACGCCGCGACTCGAACAGAACGTCAGCGGATCGTTGAGCACCGCATAGACTTCGGCGTAGCGCGCCACGCCGTAGACGTTCCACTTGTCGAGATAGACCACCGGCCCGGCCTCGCGCAGCGCCTCTTGATCGGGATAGGGATCGGCGAAGAAATCCATCGAGAACGGATCGATCGCCAGATGCGGAATCGGCGCGGCCGCGTCCGGGGGCGCTGTCGGCGTGGCAGTTTGGATCGCAGTCATCTCGTCCTCCCTTCATTCGGCACTTGTGAACCGTGCCCGCGTGTCTTTATGTCTGCTCACCCGCCGCCAGCTCTCGAAAGCGCCATGACCGCCGGTTCGCCGCCCAGAAAATCACGACGCGCAGCGCCGCTGGCGCCGGGCGCGCAGACACTCGACCTCGAACGCTACGTTCCGGCCTTCATCACCTTCATCGCCAACAAGCTGTCGAACAGCGCGACGGCGTTCTATCAGAGCAATTTCGGCGTCAACGTCACCGAGTGGCGGATCATGTCGCTGCTGGCGATCGAGCCCGGCATTCCGCCCTCGCGCATCTGTCAGGTAATCGGCTTCAATAAGGGCCCGGTGAGCCGCACGCTCGCGGAGATGCAGCAGCGCGGACTGATTACGATCCGCACCGATCCAAACGACGCCCGCACCCATTCGATCTCGCTGAGTGCGAAAGGCCGCGCCACGCATGACAAGGTGATCGTCGCCGCGCTCGACCGCGAACGGCGGCTCATGTCTTGCCTCGATGCGAGTGAGCAGGAAGTGCTGATCGATCTGCTGCGCCGTCTGCACAACAATCTCGGCGCCGTCACCGGCGACACCTGAGGCACGACGCTGGCCGCTGCTCGCGGCCATGACGCAGCAATTGCCGGCTGAACTGCCGAACATGATTCCTCCCGAACACGGCGACTGGATCGCTCTTGTTCGGAACAATTCTCACACATCAGTTGCCTTGGCAACAAATATGTTGGGGCACGGTTTCACGCTGAGCTGGGGTCGCTCCCGCAGCGCAGGCGACCGTTAGAACTGCCGCCAGAACAACCCGATTGTCAGCGCAATGCCGAGGATGACGACGCCGACCCGCAGCGCCTTGTCGGGGACGCGGCGCAGCAGCCAGACGCCGGCCAGGTAACCGACCGTCGACGACACCGCCAGCACGCCGGCCTCGATCCACTTCACCTCGGGCGACAACGCGAACATCGCGACCGCAGAAGCGTTCATCGCCGCGGCCAATCCATTCTTGGTCGCGCCGGCGTTGCGGGCTTGCATGCCGGCGATCGACAGCGCCGCCATCATCAAAAAGCCGATCCCGCCGCCGAAATAACCGCCATAGATGGCGATGACGAACTGAATGACCCCCAGCACACCGACATTGATCTTGGCCGGCTCCGCCCGCGCGGTGCGGACAAAGCTGCCCCAGGCGAACACCGCTGTGGCGAACAGCACCAGCCACGGCATCATCCGGGCGAAGATCGTCGGCGGCGTCACCAAGAGCAGCACGGCGCCGACCGCGCCGCCGGCCAGGCTGATGATCACCAATACGGGGAAAGTCAGCCGCCCGACGCCTTGCGTCATCGACCGTCCGGCGAAGCCCGAGGCGAGTTGCCCGGGAAACAGAGCCACCGTCGAGGTGATATTGGCTGACAGCGGCGACAGCCCAGCGAGCAGCAGCGCCGGCAGGGTGACGAACGAGCCGCCGCCGGCGAGCGTGTTCTGCATGCCGGCCCACAGCCCGGCCACGGCGAGAATGATCAATGCGGTCATGGCGCGCGTTCTGCGCCAGCGCGCCGCAAATTGAAAGACCGCCCCGCGCGTGCGGCCGATGCGGCAGGCGCAACACAGACGCCCGACCGTGCCGGCCATAGCGGTGCCAGTCTCGTCGTCCGCATTTTGCCGGCTGAGCCGACGCCGATCCCGCAGAAAACCGTTGATGCGAACTCCGCTCCGCCTGGTGTCGCACGGTGAGCAGTATCGGCCTCCCTGCGGCGCAGCCACCGCGGCTCGGACTTGTTCCGCCGTTCCGGCGGCTGCGTCGGCAGCTGGACCAAACGCAACCAGCATGGCCGCGAGAGCGACGATGACGACAAAGCGACGCATTCCGCTTCTGCTACGTCAGGCCACCACATCGGAGCATGTCGCACTCCGATCCATCTCGTCACCCGAGGCGAGCCACAGCGGCGCGCGACAACGCCGGCCACCTCGGCACGCGGCCGAAGATACAGTCAATGAAATCTGCCGCGCCCAATCGCCGAGATGTCCGTCAACGTTTTCGGCCAGCCCCGCACGATGCTGGTGCCGTAGCGAAGCCGCCTCGATCGAGGAGCTAACAGCTCTTGTACTGCAAATGCTGGAGGCACGTACAAGTCGTCGTCGAGCTTGTATACTTGATGTCGTAATAGGCAGGACCGGAGGAATTCGCCGGGCTGTCGGTCGAGCAGCGCGGAAACATCCACACAGTGTCGGTTAGATTGATAGTCCCGGTGATCGTGTAGCCGAGATTGGGTGTATAAGCGTAAGAGACCTCACCAACGATGAACGACACCTGGTCGTTCTGGTTGTGCAAATTGGCGGCGTTTCCGACCGTGCCGTTGAGTGATGTCGGAATCGTCAAACCAGTCAAACTGGTCCTGCCCACTCCGAAGGTCGAACCGTTGAACGACTGGCTCCATTGCAGCGTCAGTTTGCCGTTCGCGTCGCTGGAGACCTCGGACACGGTAACGGACAGGACCGAACTGCCCCCGCTGCCAGTGACCGGATAAGGCGCGATAATGGCGGTCGCCCCGGTGAGAATGTTCTGCATCGATGTCGTGCTGAGCGACGTGTTCTGCGTCACCATGTCGGCCACGGCGTGAGCCGTCGTGCTGACCTTGACGTTGATCGCCATGCCGTGCGCGAGTTCGATGCCGCCGATCAGCAGCACCAGCATGAATGGAACCACCATGGCGAATTCTGTCGCTGCGACGGCATCGACATCGGACCCACATTGCCTAATACTGAACGATGAGCGCATCACGGGCTGATACCTCTAAGGATTGGCGGGCTCGTTCTGGAAGGCCGCAGACGCCATGATCAGGCGGGAATTGTTGGGCTGATTGGCCAGGTTGAAGGCGATCGGTCCGAAGAAAACCGGCCAGAGATACATCACCCGGACGACGACAATATCGCCTGCATGACCGGGATTGAATTGCCAGCTGTTGCTGACTTTTCCAGTGGCGTCATACGTCAGCGTCGGAGTGCCGATATTGGCCGACGACCAGTTGTTGGCAACTTCGACGTCCACCATCAGACCGGAACAAGTAAGAAGCACGCTGGCATTGTTGCAGACGACTTGGGTGAATGCGGCGGTCGCAGCCGCCTGAGTGAGGCTGGCCGTCTGAGACTGAAACTGTCCCGTGAGGAGTTGGCGAGCCGAACGCCGCACCGCGTTTTCCAGAACCGATTGCGCAAAGAACAGAAAGAACGTCTGAACGAGGGCGATGAGGATAGCGAAGAACGGCAGGGCAATGAGCGCGAACTCGACCGCTGTGGCGCCCGCGCTGTTCTTGGCGAAGGCACCGAAGCGACAACGTTCCCGTTTTTGCCCTGTAATCCCGGCTCGAGCCATTGCGGTTTTCTCACTTCGTCAGGCTGGCAGTACTCGAGGCGACCTTGAGGAATAGATCGGTCAGTGCCTGGGTGATGTTGCCGCCGGTTTGAACGTCTGAAAAGAAGCCGGGTGAGGCGCATGACTGCAACTTTTGCGCGATAGCACCGGTCGCGGAGCTGGGCTCGTCGTAGGGGTCTATCCAGCTCATGTACCAACTGTCCGTCACCGGCACATTGGGCGTCTTGAGCTGTAGGTACTCCGTATATAGGATCGCGATCTTGATGCCCCGGTTCTTGATGGTCGTGCAGATCGTCGTGTCGAGCGGCTGCTGGCACCGATTGTTAGATGCGAAGCTGGCGTTGGGGCAGGATGAGGCGATCTTGTCTTCGACGCCGTCGGTGACGAGGAAGACCACCTCCTGAGGCGTATCCCCCGACGCGTTACTCCCGAGACCGGGGGTGGGCATGATGGTGTTGAGGCTGGTGAGGGCCCCCGCGATGTTGGTGCCGTTGTCGGTCTTGCAGTTGGAGGTCGCGACGACGCAGTTCTGGTAGGCGACCGGCATCAGCGCAATGTTGGACACCTGGGTGCCGGCACTTGTCGGCGTCGTCAGCGACGCCAGCGTGTTCAAACCCAAGTCGAACGTATACAGGGCCGCCTTGTAGGTGGTATTGTTCAGGGCCGACATGCACTGCATGACTCCCCCTGAAATTCCGGACTGCGGACAGTTCGACCATGTGTTCAGCAGCTGGTTGACTGCGCTCGTCACCAAATCGATCCGCAACGTGATATTTCTCGATCGTGCGATCGAGAGGTTGTCCTTCGTCCCGCCGTCATGCGCGATATTCGTCTCGTGACAAGCGAATCCGCAATTCTGCGACGACGACGCGCTCTGGTACTTCGAAGCGGTGTAGGTAATGAGATTGCTGATGTCGGTCGCGGTCGCGCCGATTCCCATCGACGGCGAGTCATCCATCAGCAAATAGAAATTCATGTTCGGCGCACTCGCCGCCTGCGCCGTCGACGAGCCGCTGATCGGCCACGACGCGGTGTTCATGAGCACCTTTGGAAAATTGTTGAGAGATGCGGCGTTGTACGAGACGTTGACGGTACGCTGAAGGCCGACGTCGGTGATGGTAATCGTCGGCGTCGGTATCGCAGTCAGGCCGACGACTTTGTTCGCGGTCGACATAAAAATCGCATTGGCGGCGTCCTGGGCCACCGCGTCGGTCTGCATCAGCATGGCCGGCCTGACGGCTGCGATCGCGGCGGCGTCGGCAGCCGCGTCCAATTGCTGTTTCTTACGTAACGCCTGAGTGAAATCGAGAGTCATTCCGAGCAGGAAGACGATGGGGATCATCGTGAGCGCGGTAATCACCGCGACGTTCGCCTTGCGATCTTTGGCGAAGCGATACAACGAGGTGCGGGACATGCGTCCATCCGAAGTCCGGTCGGCGTCTGCTTAGAGCAGAAACACCAAGAAACAAAGTGAGTTATCCGCCCTCTGGGAGCGCGCTCACTTTTGCGAAGCCGCTACTAAGCAACTCTTAAAGCTCTCTCACAGATTGGCGTACTAACCGATCTCTTCGGCCCGCCGTGGCCGGAATGTTAAAAAGCGGTGAATAGCCGCATGGACACTCGTCGCTTCAGGAGAGGCGGTAGCATCGCGCTCGTCAACCGCCTGTTGTTGAGCCACTCCACGACAAGCAGGGCGCGCACTCTCAGGTCTTCACCACGATCCAGGCCGGCGCGTGATCGCTGGCTTCCGGCAGGCCGCGTACCTTGCGGTCGACGCCGCCGCGTTGCAGCCGCTCGGTCAGCACCGGGCTGACCAGCAGGTGATCGATGCGCAGGCCGGCGTCGCGCGCGTAGCGGTTTCGCCAATAGGACCAGAACGTGTAGTTCGGCTGGTCCGGATGCAGGGCACGCAACGTGTCGATCCAGCCCTGATCGAGCAGCTTGGCGAACAGCGCGCGCGGCTGCGGCTGCACCAGCGCGTCCTTGTCCCACGACTTGGTCGGATAGATATCGGCCGGCGTCGGCACCACGTTGAAGTCGCCGGCCAACACCACAGGCAAGCCACTCTTCATCAGCGTGGCGGCATGGCGGTTCAGCCGCTTCATCCAGGCGAGCTTATAGTCGAATTTTGGTCCCGGCTGCGGATTGCCGTTCGGCGCATACAGGCAGCCGACGATGATGCCGTTGACGGCGGCTTCGATATAGCGGCTCTGCTTGTCTTTGGGATCACCGGGCAGCCGCGTGCGGGTGACGACAATCTCGGCCCGTCGCGCCAGGATCGCCACGCCATTCCAGCTACGCTCACCGACCCAAGCGGCGGCGTAACCGGCCTTGCGCAGCGCGGCCTCCGGAAAGTCGTCCTGCTCGGCCTTCAGTTCCTGCAGGCAGACGATGTCGGGCTTAGCGCTTCGCAGCCAGGCGAGCAGATTCGGCAGGCGCTTATTGACATTGTTGACGTTGAAGGTAGCGATCTTCACCGCTCAGCCCGGCCGCCGCTTCAACTTGGCCCGCTTCGGTAGCAGAGCCGGCCAGGACACGATGTGATCCTCGAGGTCCTCGGCCGCGACCTCGTTCTCGCTGGCCACCACCCGCCCCTGCACCGACACTCCGGCCTCGTGCACGCTGTTCGGATCGCCCGACACCAGCGGATGCCACCAGTACAGATCGCGCCCCTCGGCGATCAGCTTGTAGGCGCAGCTCGGCGGCAGCCAGGTCAGCTCGCGAACGTTCTTCGGCGTCAGCCGGACGCAGTCCGGCACCTGCTTGGAGCGGTTCGGATAATCGCGGCAGGCGCAGGCATCGCCGTCGAGCAGCCGGCAGCCGACATGGGTGAAATAGATCCGCCCGGTGTCTTCGTCCTCGAGCTTCTCCAGGCAGCAACGCGCACAGCCGTCGCACAGGCTCTCCCACTCGGTCTTGGAGAGCTGTTCGAGGGTCTTGGTTTTCCAGAAGGCCCCGTCCTGCGGCGACGGCTTCTTGGGGGGCTGGGTCATGGCGCCGGGAAGGTTGGGAGCGGGAGGCGCCGTGTTTAGAGGGAGTTACGCCGAGGGCGCAAGCGTTTAGCCGCGAATCGACCGCGGCGATGGCCTTGCCCGCGCCCGCTTTCGACGAAAAAAGCTTGTGCGGCCATTGGTTTATCCCCGCCGCTCGGCTACAAGGAAACAGATTCTCGAAGCGCCGCCGCGGTCGCCTTGCGGTTGCCGCAACCCTGCCGCAAGACGGCGTCAGGCGCCGGTGCGGCGCCGATAGGCGATTGGTCGAACCGGTGCCGAAGATTCTGCCAGACAATCTCAAGCAGCGGGTCCGGAACTTCTTTCTGGACCTCGACGCCCGCCTCGACTCGACGCTGTTCTCCTCCGCGGTCGGCATCCGTGAGCTGTGGGAGCGCTATTCGACCTTCATGGACCGCTTCTATGTCGGCCACTGGAAGCGCTGGGTCTTCATCGAGCCGTTGTCCGAAGCCGCCTCGATGGGTCTCGTCGGCCTGGTCCTGCTGCTGGCGCTGGCCCAGCCGGCGTTTCGCGAGACCTCTGATGAGGACTGGCTGAAGAAGAGCGACCTCGCCGTCACCTTCCTCGATCGCTACGGCAATCCCATCGGCAGCCGCGGCATCAAGCACAACGACTCGGTGCCGCTGGAAGACTTTCCGGACAATCTGATCAAGGCGACGCTCGCCACAGAAGACCGCCGTTTCTACGATCATTTCGGCATCGACGTCGCCGGCACGCTGCGCGCGCTCGTCACCAACGCCCAGGCCGGCGGTGTCCGCCAGGGCGGCTCGTCGCTGACGCAGCAGCTCGCCAAGAACCTGTTCCTGTCCAACGAGCGCACGATCGAGCGCAAGATCAACGAAGCGTTCCTGGCGATCTGGCTCGAAACCCGCCTGACCAAGAACGAGATCCTCAAGCTGTATCTCGACCGCGCCTACATGGGCGGCGGCACGTTCGGCGTCGACGGCGCGTCGCACTTCTACTTCAACAAGTCGGTGCGCGACATCAATCTGGCCGAGGCCGCAATGCTGGCCGGTCTGTTCAAGGCCCCGACCAAATTCGCCCCGCACATCAACCTGCCGGCCGCGCGCGCCCGCGCCAACCAGGTGCTCGACAATCTGGTCGATGCCGGCTTCATGACCGAGGGCCAGGTGTTCGGCGCCCGGCGCAATCCCGCTTCGGTGGTCGATCGCCGCGACGAGAATTCGCCCAACTACTATCTGGATTGGGCGTTCGACGAAGTCCGCAAGATCGTCGACACGTTCCCGAAGTCCTACAACGAACGCGTCTTCGTGGTTCGCACCGCGATCGACATGAACGTCCAGCGCGCCGCCGAAAACGCCATCGAGAACCAGCTCCGCCAGTTCGGTCGCGATTATCACGCGACCCAGGCCGCGACCGTGGTGTCCGATCTCGACGGCGGCGTCCGCGCCATGGTGGGCGGTCGCGACTACGGCTCCAGCCAGTTCAACCGCTCGACCGACGCCTATCGCCAGCCCGGCTCGTCGTTCAAACCCTATGTCTACACCACGGCGCTACTGAACGGCTTCAAGCCGAATTCGATCGTCGTCGATGGCCCGGTGTGCATCGGCAATTGGTGCCCGCAGAACTACGGCCATTCCTACTCGGGCCCGGTGACGCTGACTCAGGCGATCACCCGCTCGATCAACGTCGTTCCGGTGAAGCTGTCGATCGCGCTGGGGGGCAAGGCCGGTCCCAAGGCCGGCCGCGCCAAGATCGTCGAGGTCGCGCGCCGCTTCGGCATCACCGCGCCACTGCCCGACACGCCGTCGCTGCCGATCGGCGCCGACGAAGTCACCGTGCTCGAACACGCCGTCGCCTATGCCACCTTCCCCAACAAGGGCATGGCCGTGACGCCGCATGCGGTGCTGGAAATCCGCACCGGCGCCGGCGATCTGGTGTGGCGGTTCGATCGCGACGGCCCGCAGCCGCGCCGCGCCATTCCGGCCAATATCGCCGCCGACATGGCCGGCATGATGAGTCATGTCGTCAGCGAAGGCACCGCGCGGCGCGCGCAGCTCGACGGCATCCCGACCGCCGGCAAGACCGGCACGACGAACAATTATCGCGACGCCTGGTTCGTCGGCTACACCGGCAACTTCACCTGTGCGGTGTGGTACGGCAACGACGACTACTCGCCGACTAATCGCATGACCGGCGGCTCGCTGCCGGCGCAGACCTGGCACGACATCATGGTGGCGGCGCATCAGGGCGTCGAGATCAAGGAGCTGGCTGGCGTCGGGATGGGCGAGAAGCTGCCGCAGACGGCCGCCGCGCGTGCCGCCGGCGCCGCCGAGGCCGCTCAGGTCAATCCCGGCCCGCCGCCGGTGCTGACTCATCGCGGCGCCGAGATCCTGGTCCGCGTCGAGAAGATGCTCGACGACGCCAACCGCGCGATGGAAGACACGCCGCCGAGCGGGCCGGTCAAGCCGCTGTCGAACGCCGGCTTCTCCGACAGCTTCGCGGCCGCGGCGCCGAACGGCGCGCCCGCCGCGCCCGCGCGCAAGAACTAAGCACGGTGGCTCGCAGGGACCGCTGAAACGTGCGCCTGATCCTTTACACCCTCCTCGCGCTGATCATCGCCGCCGGCGTTGGTATCGGCTCCACATGGCTCAGCGCCACGCGCGGCGCCGAGTTCGGCACGCTGACGATCGGCGCCTGGACGGCGCGGCCGCGCGTCGGCAGCACCGATATCGACCCCTATGCGCGGGCCACGATCGCGCGGAGCGGCCAGCTCCCGGTCGGCGCCGGCGACGGCATCGCTTTCCTCGCCAGCGCCGACGACAACAAGCGCCCGCTCGACGGCAATTGCGACGTCGAGATCAGTGGCATCACGCCGCCGGCACGGTTCTGGACATTGACGCTGTACGACCCCAAGGGCGGCCTGGTGGCGAATTCGCTGGAGCGCTACGGCTTCACCAGCCAAGAGATCGTCCGCAGCGCCGACGGTTCGTTCAAGCTACGCATCGCCGCCCGCGCCCGCTCCGGCAACTGGCTGCCGACCGGCGGCATCGACCGCTACACGCTTGCGCTCCGGCTTTACGACACGCCCGTCGGCATCGCGACGCGGAGTCAGCGCGATGCACCGATGCCGGCGATCGCCACGGTGGGCTGCCCATGATCCGGCTGATTGCAACTATCATCGCCGGCCTCGTCCTCGGCGGCATCGTGCATCTGGTTAGCGTGCTGGCGCTGCCGCGCATCGCCGGCCAGGACGCCTATGCGCGCCTGGCACCGATCACCCGCGTCAACGCCGTCACCGAACTGCCGCCGATCACGCCAGACAAGTCGCCCCTGCCGTTCCTCGATCCGGCGTTTGCCATGGCGGTCTGCCGCTACGATCTGTCGAACGGTCCGATCAAGCTGACTGTGCCGGTTAGTCAGGCTTACACGGCGGTGTCGTTCTACACTCGGCACGAAGTCGCCTACTATGCGATCAACGATCGCTCGGCCGGCCGCAAGGTGATCGAGCTCGACCTGATGACCGCGGCACAGCACGCCGAGATGCCCGAAGAGGAAGACGTCACCGCCGCCGACCGGCTCATCATCGACTCGCCGACGCCCACCGGCCTGATCGTGATGAAGGCGCTGGCCTCCGAACCCGGCCTGATGCCCCAGGCCCGCGCCGCCATGCAGGCCGCGACCTGCAAGGTGCAGGCCGAACCGCAAGCGAAGTCGTAGTTAAGTCTCCAAGAACATCACCTCGTCATTGCGAGGAGCGAAGCGACGAAGCAATCCAGCTCAATGCACCGAGCTGGATTGCTTCGCTTCGCTCGCAATGACGAAGTAATTACGTCAAGGCAGCGTCAGCCCTTGCTGACGATCACGTGGCCCTTCGCCGGCCCGACCACCAGCCCGGCATTGGCCGCCTGCACGTCCAGCTCCGCGATCAGCCGGTCGGCATCCGCCGCCATGCCGTCGGGGGCCATGATCACCAGCCGCTCAAGCGCCCAGCGATACGACGCGACGCGGCGGTGCAGGCACTGCTCGACCCACTGCACGATCAGCGCATTCTCCTCGATCCGCGCCACCGCGTCGGCGCGTTCCTTGGGCGACAGGTCGGAGATGTACTTCAGGCTCTCGGCGCGCTTGCGATCGAGCTCGATCACGCGCGCCGCGGTGAACTGGAACGGCTCGAACTGCGTGAGGTCGTTGCGCACGTCCTCGATCAGCGCCTGGTAACGTGACGCGTGCGAACGATGCGGCTCGTCGACCAGCAGCTTGCCGTAGGCCGTGCGATCGAACGGCGGCGATTGCCGCCACGGCGCGGCGATCGGCTGATAATCGCCGAACACACTCTTCCACGCCGGCCGCGACCGCGGCGGCTCGATAAACGGATAGGCCTGGTCGCGCAGCGCGCGCTCGCCGTCGGTCAGTTGGAAATCGGAAGCGTGGAGGCCGACGCTGCCGGTCGCCTCGGCGCCGATCCAGCGGTGCATGTCGTCGGTGACGAAGTCGCGTCGCGTGCGGCCGAAATCGCCGCCGGCGCAGCCGCCGAGCAGTGTGCTCAGCGCAAGAACGATACAGGAAAGGAACCGGGCGCGGCTGCCCCGGATCAGCTCCGGAAGGCTGAGCGCCGACATCTCAAAGAACCGATCTTCAGGACCGGACGCGACGGCGACGCCGCCGACCGGGCGCATCACCCTGCTCCGGTCCGCCGTCATTCGTCACTTCTGCATGCCTTTCGATGCGCACGACCGGCAGAATGACGACCGTGGC
>NZ_BADD01000068.1 GCF_000333455.1 Rhodopseudomonas sp. B29 | reverse complement strand
GCCTCGGCGCCCGAATCGCGCGACGCGCTGAAACGCGGCGTCGCCGACGAGATCACCTTCCCCTGGGGGCTCGGTGTTCCTGTTCGGCATCGACAAGGTGGTCAAGTATCACATGGACGTTCCGCTCTACACCACGGTGTTCACCTACAACATCAATCTGAAGGCCTACAATGCGTTGTCGCCGACGCAGAAGAAGGTGATCGACGATCACTGCTCGCCGGAGTGGGCCTCAAAGGTCACCGACCCGTGGTCGGACTTCGAAGCCAACGGCCGCACCAAGATGAAGGCGCTGGAAGGCCACGAGGTCTACCCGCTGACGCCGGAACAGCTCGCGGAGTGGAAGAAGGAAACCAGGCCGCTGCACGACAGCTGGGCCGAGCAGGTCAAGAAGGCCGGCGGCGACCCGGACGCGATCGACGCCGAACTGCAGAAGGCGCTGAAGAAGTACGACGCGGGGTTGTAAGTCTCTCCACGAGTCATTCCGGGGCGCGCGAAGCGCGAACCCGGAATCTCTCTGCTCAACATCGAGATTCCGGGTTCGCTCGCTGCGCGAGCACCCCGGAATGACGTTTCCTTCTTGACTGAATCCGGACCAACGATCGAATCCCGATGTCCATTCCCGACGACCAGATCCGCGACCGTCTGCCCGGTGCACTGACCACGCGACGGTTCGCCAAGAGCGGGATGGACCGCTTCATCGACACCATCGAGTGGATCGCGGCGTTCTTCGTCGGCATCGTGGCGCTGAACACCTTCCTGGCGGTGTTCATGCGCAAGTTCTTCGCCGTGACGATTCCCGACTACTACAACATCGGGCAGTTCATGCTCGGCGTGCTGATCTTCTGGGGCATCGCCGCGACCTCCTATCGCGGCTCGCACATCACCGTCGATCTGGTGTGGGCGGCGGCGTCGCCGCGCTGGCAGCGCGTCATCGACATCTTCGCCACCCTGGTGCTGCTGTTCGTCGTCACGGTGCAGACCTACACGCTGTTCGACAAGGTGATCACCACAAAGGCCGACCACATCGTCACCATGGACCTGCAGATCCCGATCTGGCCGTTCTATCTGGTGTCGTGGATCGGCGACGTCTCGGCCGTGCTCTTGATCGCGATTAGAACCTTCCGGCTGATCTTCCATCCGGAGCAGATGCGCGAAGTGCGCATGAAGCCGGTGGAGTGAGCCTGCGATGCTGACCAATGAAACCGTGGCCGTCATCGGCTTCGTCGCGCTGTTCGCCTTGATGCTGCTGCGCGTGCCGGTCGGCATGGCGATGGGCCTCGTCGGCATTACCGGCTTCGGCTATCTCACCGGTTTCGAGCCGGCGCTGAAACTGGTCGGCCAGACCACGATGCGGACCGTCACCGACTACTCGTTCGGCGTCATCCCGATGTTCCTGCTGATGGGCGCCTTCGTGTCGGTGTCCGGCATCAGCCGCGAGCTGTTCCGCGCCGGCAACACCATCGTCGGCCACTGGAAAGGCGGCCTCGGCATCGCCACCATCGCGGCCTGCGGCGGCTTCGCGGCGATCTCCGGCTCCTCGGTGGCGACCGCCGCGACGTTCTCCGCCGTCGCCTATCCGGAGATGCGCCGCTTCGGCTATCCGCAGTCGTTCTCCACGGGCGTCATCGCGGTCGGCGGCACGCTGGGCGCCATGCTGCCGCCGTCGACCGTGCTGGCGGTGTACGGCATCATCACCCAGCAGGACATCGGCAAGCTGTTCATCGCCGGCATCGTGCCGGGCCTGCTCGCCATCGCGATGCACATCACCACCATCGCGATCATCGGCGCGGCGCGGCCGGGCTTTCTGCCGGCCGGCCCGAAAAGCAGCTGGGGCGAGCGGCTGGCGGCGCTACGCGACGTGTGGTCGCCGCTGCTGTTGTTCCTGTTCGTGATCGGCGGCCTCTACGGCGGCTTCTTCATCCCGACCGAGGCCGGCGCGGTCGGCGCCGTCGGTGCGTTCATCATCGGCATCCTGCGCGGCAAGCTGACCCGCGACGGCATCCTGCAGTCGCTGCTGCAGGCGACCCGCACCGCGGCCGCGGTGTTCACCGTGCTGATCGGCGCGCTGTGCTTCGGCTACTTCCTCACCATCACCCAGACGCCGCAATACGTCACCGAATTCCTCACCGGCCTCGGTATCGGCCCCTACGGCGTGCTGGCGCTGATCCTGCTAATGTACATCGTGCTCGGCTGCCTGATGGATGCGATGGCGATGGTGATCCTCACCGTGCCGATCGTGTTCCCGGTCATTACCGCGCTCGGCTTCGATCCGATCTGGTTCGGCATCATCATCGTCATGACCGTCGAACTCGGCCTGATCCATCCGCCGGTCGGCATGAACGTGTTCGTCATCAAGAGCGTGATCAAGGACGTCGATATGTCGACCATTTTTGTCGGCGTGCTGCCGTTCGTCATCACCGACATCATCCGCCTGATCATCCTCATCACCTTCCCAATCATCGCCACCTGGCTGCCGATGCGGATGATCGGGTAGAGGCAATTAACTCCGTCATGCCCGGCCTTGTGCCGGGCATCCACGTCTTGCAGCGCTGATGATCAGCAAAGACGTGGATGGCCGGGACGAGCCCGGCCATGACGACAACTGTGGACCTTGTCGATGACCACGCCGATCCTCGAAACCAAATACGTCTTCACCATCACGGCGCATATCGGCGAGGTGATCTCGGCCGGGGACACCGGGGCGGGCGTGCGCCGGGTGATTCCGGTGATCGGCGGCACGGTGAAAGGCGAGGGCGTCAGCGGCAAGGTGCTGGCATCGGGCGCCGATTTCCAGATCATCCGGCCGAGCGAGCTGATCGAACTCGAGGCCAAATACGCATTCGAGACCGACGACGGCGCGGTCGTCTATGTCGAGAATTTCGGCATCCGCTTCGGGCCGATCGAGCTGCTGCAGAAGCTCAAGCGCGGCGAGCCGGTCGATCCCAAGCTGATCTATTTCCGCACGAGGCCGCGGTTCGAGACCGGTCACCCCAAGTATCAGTGGCTGGTCCAGCACCTGTTCATCGGCTCCGCCGCCCGCCACGCCGACCGCGTCATCGTCGACGTCCATCAGGTGTTGTGAGTTTGTAGAGAGGCGGCCGTTCCTAACCTCTCCCCGCGCGCGGGGAGAGGTCGACGCGCATCGGCAGATGCGCGGCGGGTGAGGGGGCGCCTCCGCGCGGCCGAGGGTCAGCACCCGTGGCTGCCCCTCACCCCAACCCTCTCCCCGCAAGGGCGGGGCGAGGGAGCGCGCCGTGCCGCTCGCGAGGCCTTGCCCTGCCCGGGACCAGCCAAATCGGGCTTTCTCAACCGACCTTCGGTGCGCAATCCCGATTGACGCCGGCCCCTCCTGATCGTTATATTTCATAACTATTCTGCACAGGACCTAATAAGTGCTCACAGGAAACGCCTCTGCCGCGACGCTCGCGGATCCGTCCACGCTGGTCGTCGACACCGTTGGTTCGGTGCTGACCATCGGGCTCAATCGTCCGACCAAGCGCAACGCCCTCAACGACGGCCTGATGGCCGCGCTGAAGGATTGTTTCACAGACATTGCCGACGACATCCGCGCCGTGGTGATCCACGGCATCGGCGATCATTTCTCGGCCGGTCTCGACCTTTCCGAGCTGCGCGAGCGCGACGCCACCGAAGGGCTGGTGCATTCGCAGACCTGGCACCGGGTGTTCGACAAGATTCAGTATTGCCGGGTGCCGGTGATCGCGGCGCTGAAGGGCGCGGTGATCGGCGGCGGCCTCGAGCTGGCCTGCGCGGCGCATATCCGCGTCGCCGAGCCCACCGCTTACTACGCGCTGCCGGAAGGCAGCCGCGGCATCTTCGTCGGCGGCGGCGGCTCGGTACGATTGCCGCGACTGATCGGCGTGTCCCGGATGGCCGACATGATGCTGACCGGCCGCGTGTACTCCGCCGCCGAGGGCGTGATGCACGGCTTCTCGCAATACGTCACTGAAGACAACGGCGCCTACGACAAAGCGATCGTGCTCGCCAATCGCGTCGCGCAGAACGCGCCGCTGACCAATTTCGCCGTGCTGCAAGCGCTGCCGATGATCGCCGAAGCCAATCCGCAGACCGGCCTGCTGATGGAATCGTTGATGGCGACGGTGGCGCAGAGCGACCAGGAAGCCAAGTCGCGGATCCGCGCCTTCCTCGATCACAAGA
>NZ_BADD01000069.1 GCF_000333455.1 Rhodopseudomonas sp. B29 | reverse complement strand
AGGTGATGCACGGCGCCTTGAAGCTGCACAGCGCCCGGGCGCTGACTTACTATCTCGACGAACTCCACAAGCTGGGCTCGGAGCTGTCTCTGGCGTCACATCTGGCGGCGGTCAGCGACGCGGTCCGTGCCCTCGCGGAGAATTCGCCCGATCACTCGCCGCATCGCGAGCACGAACCTTATCGCCGCGCCGTCGCCGGCATCTACACGCGGCTCGCCGCCACCGCGGTGAAACTCGGCATCGAGGCGGCGCGCGCGCCGATCGGCGCGGCGGCGCCGTATCCGGATGTCGACTCCTTCAGGGCCGATCTCGACGCGCTTCACGACTCGCTGGTCAGCCACAACGCCAGCGTCATCGCCCGCGGCCGGCTGCGTCAGCTCCGCCGCGCGGTGGATTGCTTCGGCTTCCATCTCGCCAGCCTCGACATCCGCCAGAATTCCGCGGTGCACGAGCGCACCATCACCGAGCTGATGGATGCGGCGCGGCCAGGCACGTCCTACATGGCGCTGAACGAAGAGCAGCGCATTTCCGCGCTGACCGCCGAGCTGCGCAGCCCGCGGCCGCTGGCGTCGCTGTTCGTCAAATACTCCGACGAGACGGTGGGCGAGCTTGGCGTGTTCCGCGAGGCCGCGGCAGCGCACGCCACCTTCGGCCCACAGGCCATCCCCCAGTGCATCATCTCGATGACCAAGGGCGTCTCCGATCTGCTCGAAGTCGCGGTGCTGCTCAAGGAGGTCGGGCTGATCGACCCCAAAGGCCGCAGCGCGCTCAACATCGTGCCGTTGTTCGAGACCATCGAGGATCTGCAGGCCTCGGCCAAGATCATGGACCGGCTGCTGTCGATTCCAGAGTATCGCCGTCTGGTCGACAGCCGCGGCGCCGTGCAGGAGGTGATGCTCGGCTACTCCGACAGCAACAAGGACGGCGGCTTCGTCACCTCGGGCTGGGAGCTGTACAAGGCCGAGATCGGCCTCATTGAAATCTTCGGCCGCCACGGCGTCCGGCTGCGGCTGTTCCACGGCCGCGGCGGCTCGGTCGGCCGCGGCGGCGGCCCGAGCTACGACGCTATCGTGGCGCAGCCGGGCGGCGCGGTGAACGGCCAAATCCGCATCACCGAGCAGGGCGAGATCATCACCAGCAAATATTCCAACGTCGAAGTCGGCCGCAACAATTTGGAGATCCTCGCCGCCGCGACGCTGGAAGCCAGCCTGCTGCAGCCCAAGCGCGTCGCGCCGAGCCTCGATTATCTCGAAGCGATGGAGCAGATCTCCGCGCTCGCCTTCAAGGCCTATCGGGCGCTGGTGTACGAAACCGACGGCTTCGTCGATTACTTCTGGTCGTCGACGGTGATCAACGAGATCGCCACGCTCAACATCGGCAGCCGCCCGGCATCGCGCAAGAAGACCCGCGCCATCGAGGATCTGCGCGCCATCCCCTGGGTGTTCTCATGGGCGCAATGCCGGCTGATGCTGCCGGGCTGGTACGGCTTCGGCAGCGCCATCGCCGCCTGGGTGTCGGCGCATCCGGAGAAGGGCATCGCGTTCCTGCAGCAGATGTACAAGGAATGGCCGTTCTTCCGCACGCTCTTGTCGAACATGGACATGGTGCTGTCGAAGAGCTCGATCGGCATCGCCTCGCGCTACGCCGAACTGGTCGCCGACGTGGAACTACGCGACCGCATCTTCGGCCGCATCCGCGACGAGTGGCATCATTCGATCGAGTATCTGCTCGACATCATGGGCCAGGATCGCCTGCTAGAAACCAACCCAATGCTGGAACGCTCGATCCGCCACCGCTTCCCCTATCTCGACCCGCTCAACCACGTCCAGGTCCAGCTGCTCCGCGAACACCGCACCCACGATCCCGACGAGCAGGTGCTGCGCGGCATCCAGCTCACCATCAACGGGATTTCGGCGGGGCTGCGAAACAGCGGGTAGACTTGTCATCAGCCGAGTTCCGCTTGCAGTCACCGGGCTGAATAGCCGTTACTAACTCTCCCCGCTCGGAACCATTCCATCTCTCCATCATTTCTCCGGCTCATATGCTCGGAGGGATGGATGGATCAGAATTTAGCAACCGCGCAGACCACGGCCGGCGAATCCGCCGTATCCGGTGTGTCCTGGGCCGCGGTGCTCGCCGGCGGGGTTGCGTCGTGCGCGCTGACGCTGGTGCTGCTGGCGTTCGGCATGGGGCTGGGCTTCACCGTGGTGTCGCCGTGGGGCAATTCCGGCGTCTCGGCCACGACGTTCAAGATCGGCACCGGCCTGTATTTCGTCGTGATGGCGATGATCTCGTCGGCGGTCGGCGGCTATCTGGCCGGCCGGCTGCGAGCGAAGTGGACCGATATCAATGCCCACGAGGTGATGTTCCGCGATACGGCTCACGGCTTCCTGGCCTGGGCGGCGGCGTCGCTGCTCGGCGCCGTGTTGTTGGCGTCGCCGGCCACGGCATTGCTGGGTGCAGGCGTCGGCGGTGCGGCCCAAGGTGCCGCCACTGCCGCGTCGGCGGGGCCGATGGACGGTTATGTCGATACGCTGCTGCGCTCGCCGAACGCGCAGAATGGCAACCCGGCCGACAGCCGCGCCGAGCTGACGCGCCTGATGACATCGAGCCTGCGTAATGGCGGCGATCTCAATCCGGCCGATCGCAGCTATGTGGCGAGCATCGTCGCCGCTCGCACCGGGCTGAGCCAGCCCGATGCCGAAAAGCGCGTCAACGACGTCATCACCACCGCCAAGTCCAATCTCGACGCTGCCCGCAAGGCTGCGGCGCAGCTGGCGATGTGGCTGACGTTCTCGCTTCTGCTCGGCGCATTCTGCGCCGCGCTCGCCGCCACCGAGGGCGGTGGCATGCGTGACGGCACCTGGGGCCGTGATGCTTTCCGCCGCGCCAAATTCGTCCAGCAAAGGAGATAGATCATGCCGATTCTGTTGTGGCTGCTCGGGATTCCGCTTCCGATCATCCTGTTGATCCTGCTGCTGCGCTGATCGCAGCTTAGTCAAACGGCCCGCCTGATGGTGGGCCGTTTCGTTGAGAGGTGGCATCTAATACCTGCCTGCCATCCATGCGGCGCTTTCACTGGCCGTGTCGCGGCGGATGGCGATCTCGTTCGGCGCATAATTTTATCAGGATTGACCGCGCACCGTGGTAACTGCGTGCCGCATGCCGCACTCCCATACAGTTCTTCAGCGGTACTACGTACCAGCGCTGCCACGCCAAGCGGCGGATTGCTCGTCCGTTCGGCATTCGCAACTAACCGCCTGAACTTAAGTCAGATGGCCGGTGCCGCTGCGCTGGCGTTAGCTTCCCCACTGCAACTTCAAAGCTACGCGCCGTGCTGCGACCTCGTTCGCGCGCGCTCGCCGTCGTGGGGGACGACTATGATTTATCTCGTGACTCATTATTGGCTCTGGCTCGCGGCCGCCGCGATCGTCGGCGTCGCGACGCCGATCGTCGCCGACAAATTCGGCTGGGCCGCGGATCTCGAGAACTACTGGCTGAGCCGCATGGGCGTCGTCGTGGCGATTTTGCTGGTGCTCGTCGCCGGCCGGCTGCTGTCCGGTCAGTCAGCGCTGTTGCTGGAGATCGCCGTCGGCCTTCTGTTGGCTTATGTGGCTGGTGGCCTGCTTGGCGGTGCGAAAGGCGGGCTGCTGCCGGTGCGGTTCGAAGGCTGGTGGGTCGGGTTGTTCGCCACCTTCCTGATCTGGGGCGTGTTCGCCATCACCACCGCGCCGAAGATCGCGCCGGATCTGCGCGAGGCTGTTGCCGAGGTGGTGAAGGAGGCCAAGGCCGATCCGCTGAATTTCGACGTCAGCGGCCGCGACGTGCTGCTGCCGGCCGATCTCGGTGCAGCGCGCACCGAGCTGGTCAAAGAGATTGCCCAGGTGCCGGGCGTGCGCCGCGTCGACGAGGTCGATGATCTGACCGGCCCGGCGCTCGCGGCCAAGACCGTCGCCAAGCTGCAGGCCGAGGTCGCCGCCAAGCAGGCTGCCGACAAGGTCGCCGCCGAGAAGGAAGCGGCCGAAAAGGCGGCCGCCGAAAAGGCCGCGGCGGAGAAGCTGGCCGCCGACAAGGCCGAGACCGCGCGCCGCGCCAAGGCGGAAGCCAAGGCAGCTGCGGAGAAAGTTGCGGCAGAGAAGGCGGCAGCCGAGAAATTGGCCTCTGAGAAGCTGGCGGCCGAAGAGGCGGCCAGGCAGGCCGCTGCCAAAGCCGCCGCCGAGAAGGCCGCTGCTGAATCCGCCAAGCCGAAGGCTGCGACCGAAATCAAGACCGCCAATGCGGCGGGCGAGATTGCGGTGACGCCAGCGCAGGCCTGCCAGAGCAATGTCTCGGCGCTCGCCACCGCCGAGAAGATCAACTTCGAGCGTCGCAGCGCGACGATCGACAAGGCGTCGCTTCCGGTGCTGACCAAGCTGGCCGCCGCGATCGCGCAGTGCCCGGCGGTGACCATCGAAGTCGCCGGCTACACCGACGCCGCCGGCAAGAAGGCCGCCAACGAAACGCTGTCAAAGCGCCGCGCCGAAGCGGTGGTGGCAAGCCTCGCCAAGCTCGGCACCGGCTCCGCCAAACTCGTCGCCGCCGGCTACGGCGCCGACAAGCCCCTCGCCAGTAACGACACACCAGAGGGCAGGGCGCAGAACCGGCGCATCGAGTTCGTGGTGAAGTAACCAAGTCTCCCCGTCCTGAGGAGGCGCGTAGCGCCGTCTCGAAGGACGAGGCAGCACGGCCTCAGCCTCATGGTTCGAGACGCTCCGGCCAAGCTCTTTGAGCTTCGCCGGAGCTCCTCACCATAAGGGACTGGAGGACTTTAACCTAGTCTGCGCCACGCAGCAGTAGGACAGCTGAACAATCTGCCTCTCGCCGTCATTGCGAGCCAAAGGCGAAGCAATCCAGCTCCGTGCACTGCGCTGGATTGCTTCGTCGCTTTGCTCCTCGCAATGACGGAACGTACGAAGCGCCTACACCGCGTCCCAGCTGAACACATCCGCCGAGCGATCCAGAGCGTAGAACGAGCCTTTCAGCGCCGGCATGCCGTGCTCGGCGATGGTTTCGCAGGTCCAGCCGCCGTCGCGGTGGACGGAGCGGAGCGGGCGGGACTGGCCCATCAGGAAGATCTCGTTCATGCGCGACGCGAAGATCTGGCCGTTGACGTCCTTGGCGGCGTCGCTGAGCAGATACGCGACCAGCGGGGCGATCTTTTCCGGGCCCATCTGCTGCAGCCGCGCGACGCGGGCTTTCTCTTCTTCGGTCTCGGTCGGAATCGTGCCGATCATCCGCGTCCAGGCGAACGGCGACACGCAGTTGGAGCGGACGTTGAAGCGCTGCATGTCGAGCGCGATCGATTTCGACAGGCCGACGATGCCGAGCTTGGCGGCCGCGTAGTTGGCCTGGCCGAAATTGCCGATCAGTCCCGAGGTCGAGGTGAAGTGCACGAAGGCGCCGCTTTCCTGCTCGCGGAAGAAGCGTGCGGCCGCATGCGAGACATAGAACGAGCCCATCAGGTGCACCTTGATCACCTGTTCGAAGGCGTCGATGCTCATTCGGTGGAAGATGGCGTCGCGCAGGATGCCGGCGTTGTTCACCACGCCGTCGACCCGGCCGTAAGTATCCACCGCCTGCTTGACGATCTTGCTGGCCGGCACCGCCTCGGCGACGCTCTCGAAATTCGCGACCGCGGTGCCGCCCTGCTTCTTGATCTCCTCGACGACCTGCTCGGCCGGCGCGGCGTCGGTGCCCGAGCCGTCGGCGGCGACGCCGGGGTCGTTGACCACCACCTTGGCGCCTTCGCGCGCCGCGAGCAGCGCGATCTCGCGGCCTATGCCGCGGCCCGCGCCGGTGACGATGACGACTTTGCCGTCGAGCGATTTGGCCATCTTGTCGTGTCCTCCTGGGCTGTCCCGTCTTGTCCCGCGACGGCGGGGACGGTTGTGGTTCGGTGATGCGCCATCCGGCCGGGCAGCGTCAACCTGCGTGGACCGCAGGCCGGCTTGCGTTGGCCATGGCCAAGCGCGCGGCGCCGCGCTAGTGGAGGAGGCCTCGAACCTCAACTCCGGCGAGGGGCGGACGTGGTCCGCGGCCATCGCTGTCTATCGGAAGCCCAAGCCATGACAGATCACCCGACGCTCGCCGCGCTTGCGGCCGACCTCGCCTCCGGCCGTACCACCTCACGGAAATTGGTCGAGGCCTGTCTGGCGAAAATCGACGATCCGGCCGGTGAGGGGCCGCGCGCTTTCATGCATGTCGACCGCGAGGCGGCACTGACGGCGGCCGACGCGATGGACAAGCTCCGCGCCATCAAGGCCGAGCCGTCGCCGTTCGCCGGCATCCCGGTCTCGATCAAGGATCTGTTCGACATCAAGGGCCAGGTCACGCGCGCCGGCTCGCGCGCGCTCGACGACAATCCGCCGGCCGAGGCCGATGCGCCCGCGGTGGCGCGGCTGCGGCGCGCCGGCTTCGTGGTGATCGGCCGCACCAACATGACCGAGTTCGCCTATTCGGGCATCGGCATCAATCCGCATTACGGCACGCCGAAATCGGTGTACCGCCGCGACGTCGGCTACGTTCCGGGCGGCTCGTCCTCCGGCGCCGCGGTGTCGGTGGCAGACGCCATGGCGCATGCCGCGCTCGGCACCGACACCGGCGGCTCCTGCCGGATCCCCGCGGCGAATAACGGCCTCGTCGGCTACAAGCCGTCGCAGCAGCGCGTCCCGCTCGACGGCGCGGTGCCGCTGTCGTTCTCGCTGGATTCGATCGGGCCGCTGGCGCGCAGCGTCGCCTGCTGCGCGGCGCTCGATGCCGTGCTGGCCGATCAGCCGGTGGTGCCGGTTGCGCCGCGGCCGATCAAGGGTCTGCGCCTTGCCGTGCCGACCACCGTGGCGCTCGACGATCTCGACGAAGCCGTCAGCGCAGCCTTCGCGCGCGCGCTCGAGGCGCTGTCGGCGGCCGGCGCGATCATCGAGAAGATCGAAGTGCCGGAGTTCAACGACGTCGCGCCGATGAGCGCCAAGGGCGGCTTCACCGCAGCGGAGAGCTACGCCTGGCACCGCTATCTGATCGTCGCGCACGGCGACGTCTACGATCCGCGGGTGCGCGAACGCATCCTGCGCGGTGAGGCGCTGAGCGCGGCCGAATATGTCGACCTGATCGGTGCCCGAAAATCGCTGATCGCCCGCGCCGCGGCACGGCTGTCGCCCTATGACGCGGTGGCGATGCCGACGACGGCGATTGCGGCGCCCACCATCGCCGAACTCGCCGACGACAAGGCCTTCACCCGCGCCAATCTGCTCGCGCTGCGTAACTGCACGCTGATCAACATGATCGACGGCTGCGCCATCTCGCTGCCGATGCACCGCACCGGCGAACCGCCGCTCGGCCTGATGCTGGCGGGTGTGAACGGCGCCGACCGGGATGTGTTCGAGATCGCGGCGGGCTTGGAGAAGGTGGTGCGGGGCTGAGGTCGAGCGGCGGAGCGGAGGCCCCGACGTTTATGCTTTCGTCTTGACCACGCTGAAGGTGCCATTGGCACGCGCGCAACGCACGCCGTCCGCGGTGACGAAGGCCTGCGCCACGCAAAGCGAACTGCCGAGCTTGACCACCTCTGGTTCGATCTGCAGCCATTGACCGATACTGGCCGGTCCGAGAAAATCGATCGCCAGCGACGAGGTGAGCAGCCGCTGGCTGCCGCCGAGTTTCAGGCCGCAACTGTAGCCCATCGCATTGTCGGCCAGCGCGGTGACCAGGCCGCCATGCGCGAGCCCGCGTGAATTGGTATGCGCTTCACGGATACGCAGGCCGAGGATCACGGCGTCCGCTGTTATTCTGGAATACAGCGGCTCCCACGGTGCGGTAAGCGGGCTGCTGCGCGCGTGTCGTTCGAAGCCGGGCGGTAGGATCTCGTCCGAAGATTCCGTGGTCTGCGTAATGCTCATCAAATCCATCGCTGCTGATTGCGGTCGCGCCATATGACCGCACCAGCGCCGCATCTGGCAACGCCGACAAAGTTTGAAGCACGCGATGAGAGAATGTTTGAAACCCGATGCCGTCCGGCGCGAACCCGAGCGATGTCTCGGTGCCGTGACCTCCAAGGACGCGTCATTCCGGGGCACGCGCGTCAGCGCGTGAACCCGGAATCTCGACATTGTGGTGTGCTCAGTCGTCGCTACCAGCTCGGGATTCCGGGTTCGCTCGCTGACGCGAGCGCCCCGGAATGACGGGCCCTCTATCGTCATTGCGAGGAGCGCAGCGAAGAAGCAATCCAGCTAGGTGCACGGAACTGGATTGCTTCGCTTCGCTCGCAATGACGCGGAAAGTTCGTCACCCTAGGGCCGCGGTCGCTTAGTACGGCAACCCCACATAATTCTCCGCCAGCGCCGTCATCGCCGCCTGGGAGTTGACCAGGTAGTCCAATTCGGCGGTCTGGATGCGCTGGGAGAAGCCGTCGCTGTCGGGGAAGCGGTGGAGCTGGGTGGTCATCCACCACGAGAAGCGCTCGGCCTTCCACACCCGGCGCAGCGCGTTGGCCGAGTAGGCGTCGATGCCGGCCTGCGACTTCTCACCGTAATATTCACGCAGCGCGCGCGACAGGTAGTACACGTCGCTCGCCGCGAGGTTGAGGCCCTTGGCGCCGGTCGGCGGCACGATGTGGGCGGCGTCGCCGGCCAGGAACAGCCGGCCGAACCGCATCGGCTCGGCGACGAACGAGCGCAGCGGCGCGATGCTCTTTTCGATCGAGGGACCGGTGACCAGCTTGTGCGCCGCCTCGTCGTCGAGCCGGCTCTTGAGCTCGTTCCAGAACCGCTCGTCGCTCCATTCGGCGACGTCGTCGGTCAGCGGGCATTGCACGTAGTAGCGGCTGCGATGCGCCGACCGCATCGAGCACAGCGCGAACCCGCGGTCGTGGTTGACGTAGATCAGTTCGTGCGACACCGGCGGCGTGTCCGACAAAACGCCGAGCCAGCCAAACGGATAGATGCGTTCGTAGGTCTGCACCGCGCTCTGCGGCACGCTCTGCCGCGACACGCCGTGATAGCCGTCGCAGCCCGCGACGAAATCGCACACCACCTCGTGGGTCACGCCGTCCTTGACGTAGCGGACCTTGGGCGAGGTGCCGTCGATGTCGTGGATGCTGACGTCGGCCGCGTCGTAGATCGTGGTGAGGCCGGCGGCTGAGCGCGCTTCCATCAGGTCACGTGTCACCTCGGTCTGGCCGTAGACGGTGACGATCTTGCCACCGGTGAGAGTCTTCAGGTCGATGCGATGACGCTTGCCGGAAAACGCGATCTCGATGCCGTCATGGGGCAGGGCTTCCTGATGCAGGCGCTGGGCGACGCCGGCCTCTTCGAGCATGTTGACCATGCCCTGCTCGAGCACGCCGGCCCGGATCCGCGACAGCACGTAATCGGGGTCCTTGCGCTCCAGAATGACGTTGTCGATTCCGTATTTGTGCAGCAGTTGCCCGAGCAACAGCCCGGACGGTCCCGCGCCGACGATCGCCACCTGTGTCCGCATCAACGTTTCCTCGGTGTTCGTAGATTTCGCCTCGTTAGGCGACGGTTTTGGCGCCGTCTAGCTGGCGGCGGCCATCTAGCTGTTATGACAGAAGGGGTCACTTGCAATAAAGGTTATATCCTATAACAATGCCGCCAAATGGCCATTTAAGGCCAGCCAAGAGGGAGAAACCACCGATGAGGAAGACCCTGTTCGCGCTGCTGCTCGCGAGCACGACCTTCGCTGCCGCGCCGCTCGCGACCCCGGCCGCCGCCCAGGACAAGACCGTCAACTGGAAGATCTCACTGTGGGTGCCGCCGGCGCATCCGCTGGTCCCGGCCACCAAGGAGTGGGCTGCGGACATCGAGAAGGCGTCGGGCGGCACCATCAAGATGTCGGTGTTCCCCTCCGAGCAACTCGGCAAGGCCTTCGACCATTACGACATGGCGCGCGACGGCATCGCCGACGTCACCTACGTCAATCCCGGCTATCAGCCCGGCCGCTTCCCGATCATCTCGGCCGGCCAGCTTCCGTTCACCTTCAAGGACGGCAAGAAGGGTACGCTGGCGCTCAACGAATGGTACCAGCAGATTGTCGGCATAGGTTTGCGTGAATTCACCGAGCGCAGCGTGGATCGCCGAGCCACGATCCGCCGCCGACAGCGGCATGCCGACCGGATCGAGCGGCGACAATCTCAAGATGTACTTCGCGTAGATCGTGTAAGGATCGCGCAGCCAGTCTTCGATAG
>NZ_BADD01000070.1 GCF_000333455.1 Rhodopseudomonas sp. B29 | reverse complement strand
CTCCCTTCAGTCCCAAATCCATCGTCAGCTCCCTCTATGGCTCAATAATTTCCAGTCGTGGCTTGTATCAACGGTCGGTAACTGTGCGGCTTGATCAGGCGGTACTTCAGAAAGTGCGGCTTCGCACGCAGTTCGGATGCGAGTCGTGCTCCGATGCGCTGCTTCCATTGCGCCAGCGTCTGACCGCCACCGATCGTCTGCGACGGGGCGCGGCTGAGCGCGATAAGTTCACTGAGCCCGATCGTGAAGCGGGCGCCCTGAACATCGGCTGTGGTGTTCTCGATGATCCGCGCCAGGCCGCTGGCGTGAATTCTCGCAGTGGAGTCGAGCGTCACCAGATTGCGCTCGATCGCGATGCTGGCGATCTTCCGGTAGCCGAGATAACCCACCGCGACGACGGCCATCATCACTGCCGAGAAGATCGCAATGGCGATACGTCCCGACAGATCGAGGTTTCGCAAACGCGTCCCCACGCTGGCGGGTGGTTCATCGTCGGATGTGAGTGGTGACATGCCCCGCACGTGAAATAACCAAATCAGTTTCGAATGATAGGCGAAGCCGGACGTCATGCTAAGTGCAAAAGGATGTTTGTGGCGTCCTATTTGTGACCTGTGTGCGCTATTTGTGCACTGCTCCTGAGCGGCTCATCGTTAGTCGACGCCGGCATCGTAAGTCGCAGCAGCCGAATTCTGCTGATTCCCATCTCGACCCCGATCCTCGAAGGCGGAGATGAGAGCCTCAATCAGGGTGGCGCTGCCCAGGGCCTCGGGGGCGGCGAGTCGCTGGTTGGTGCCCGGCGCGTGCGGCGCAGAAGGGGGGGACCGTTGACTTCCTCCATACCTCAGACGACAGGACCCCGGCCGGTAGGGATTTCGATACCGAAAACTCGAATTTCCGATCCGTGACCGCGGCGTGGGAACCACGGTGGTTGCGGGATCGTTGGCATTGGCGCACGCTGACGTGGCGCAGCGACCTTCGCAGGCCGGATGTGTGATCCAAATGCGCCTCGGCCGGTCGGACTGCGGAAAGCAATCAATCGAGCTGGAGCACCGGAGCATGACCGTTTCCGACTATGACCGGCCGTCGTCGACCCGATGGCATTCCGGCCTCGGCGGCTTTCTGCTGCGCGAATGGCCGTATCTGCTGATTCTGATGCTGTCGCTGTTCGGCGTCGCGTACACGAGCTTCTCGCAGACCAGCATCTATTGGGTGATCCTGGCGCCGCTGATCGGCATCGTCTGCATTTTCCTGCGTTGGCGCGAGGCGCGTAGCAACGATCAGCACATGTTCCTGGTGCTGTCGCAGGTGCTGCACTGGGCCGCCGTGCTGGCTGCGATGGAATTGATGTCGCTGGAAGTGACCCGGCAGGTCAGTGGCGTAGCGAGCGCGCTCGGCATTTTGACCCTGCTGGCGCTCGGCACCTTCACCGCCGGGCTGCACATTCGGGCCTGGAAGATCGCCATCGTCGGCGTCATTCTCGGCGTCAGCGTGCCGGCGATCGCGCTGCTGGAGCAATCGGCGCTGCTCATCGTGTTGGTCGTCGGCCTGATCCTGGCGGCACTGGTGCCGTTCTTCTGGACCAAATCGCGGGCGCCGAGGGCGCCGTCGCACCCGCTCTACGAGCCGCCGGCACGCCCCGCCGGCATGGCGACGGCGCCGCTGACGCCAACGCCGGAGCCGCCGCTCTATCAGGCGCCGGTGACCGCCGCCGAGCCTGTCGTGCAGAAGCCGCTTTTCGATCCCGTCGATCCGCCCTCGGCGAAACCGCCCGCCGCAACGCCGTCCGAGGTCACCCAATCGATCTCGGTGCTCGGCGAGGATGCCTCCACGGACGCCGACGCGACCGACAAGCCGCCGCTGCCAGACAACGTCCGCAGCATTTCCGGCGGACGCTGAGGGACCGTACTGGCGCGGGCGCCGTCAGCGTCCGCTCGTTTCTTGGTCTTGCGTGCAGCGCACAAGATACTTCAGGATGACCATCTGATCCTGGAGCATCGCTTATGGCCTCGATGATCGTGCCCGCCGGACCGGACGTGCTGCCCAATCGCCCCGACGATTCGGCCGCGCTGGAAGAGGATGCGCGGCTGCGCAACGACATCCGGCTGCTCGGCCGCATCCTCGGCGACACCGTGCGCGAGCAGGAGGGCGAGCCGGTGTTCGACCTGGTCGAAGCCATCCGCCAGACCTCGATCCGCTTCCACCGCGATGATGACAAGACGGCGCGCGGCGAGCTCGAAGCCATCCTGGACGGAATGTCGATCGGCGACACCGTGCGCGTCGTCCGCGCCTTCAGC
>NZ_BADD01000071.1 GCF_000333455.1 Rhodopseudomonas sp. B29 | reverse complement strand
CGATCAGAACATTTGTGTCGACGAGCGTCACGTCTTGTAATCGTCCGCGGGATCGCCGCGCAGTTCGCGCATGATGTCGTCGGTATTGCCTTCGATAGGATAGCGCTTGGCGAGCGCCTGAAGCTTCTTCAGATACTCGGCTTCGGAACCGGATTTTCCGATGTAGATGCCGCCGGACGCGGTGTTGCGAACTTCGACCTTGTCGCCGGGCTTGATGCCGGCGGCGTCGCGAACCTTCTTAGGGAGGGTGACTTGGCCTTTGATCGTCACAGTCGAACCCATTGGTAACTCCGTATTACCTTCATCAAAAAAGTAATACTCGTTGACTTCGACGTCAACGCCGCTGCCCTTGGATGCTTCATCGTCTTTGTCGGATATTCTCGATTGCGCCAGCTCCCATGTTGCAAAATCCTCCCCGATCAATAGGTTCTGCTGCCTGACTCGGGGGTGCGAGGACGAGCTGGAATGGCCGACTGGAATGCCGAGCAATATCTGAAATACGAAGACGAGCGCACTCGGCCGGCGCGGGACCTGTTGGCTCAGGTTCCCAATCAGGCGCCCGGCAAGGTCGTCGACGTCGGCTGCGGGCCGGGCAATTCGACCGAGCTCCTGGTCGAGCGGTGGCCGCAGGCCAGCGTGCTCGGCGTCGATACATCCGCCGACATGCTGCGCCAGGCGCGCGAGCGGTTGCCGCAGCACAAGTTCATCGAGGCCAATGTGGCGCATTGGGCGCCGCCGGCAGGCACCGAGGTGATCTTCGCCAACGCGGTGTTCCAGTGGGTGCCTGATCATCTCAAGCACCTCAAGCGGTTGCTCGGGGCGCTTCCGTCCGGCGGGACGCTGGCGGTGCAAATGCCGGACAACCTCGACGAGCCGTCGCACATCATGATGCGCGAGGTGGCGTTCCAGGAGCCGTTTCGCAATCAGCTTTCCAAGGCCGCGGAGCTGCGCGACTCGCTGCCGAAGCCGGGCACCTACTACGACGAACTGCGGCCGCTGTGCAGCCGGCTGGAGATCTGGCATACGATCTACAACCACGTGCTCGACGATGCGCCGGCAATTGTCGAATGGGTCAAGGGCACCGGACTGCGGCCGTTCATCGATCCGCTCGATATGCCGGAGCGCAAGGCCTATGTGGCGGCCTACACGGCCCGGATCGCCGCCGCCTATCCGCCGCAAGCCGACGGCAAAGTCCTGCTGCGGTTTCCGCGCATCTTCATCGTGGCGGTGAAGTAGGCAACTGCGGTTTTCCAGCGTCGCGAACTCTGCTAATCTGACGACCCAAGGTGTCGCATGGCAGATCCGGATAACATCGTCCTTGAGCATCTTCGCCACATCTGCGGCGCGGTCGATGGGCTGCGTGACGACATGCACGAATTGAAGCAGCGCGTCGGCAATCTCGAAAACCAGTATGCCAGTGTGTCCAACCGGCTCGATCGCATCGACCTGCGTGTCGAACGCATCGAGCGCCGGCTCGACCTGACCGAAGCCTGACAACTGGTTGCACGGCATCGCTGCGGTCAAACGTCGCTGCGGCGTGGCTCGACAGAATCAGGCGGAGTTCCCAAGTGAGTGGTCCCGCATCTTGTCCTTCCGGAGCTTTCCATGTCGATGACGCCCGAGACGCCGCTGCCGCCGAAAGGCCGGCTGGAGCTGCGTCCGATCCCCATGCTGATCTTCGGCTCGCGCTGGCTGCAGCTGCCGCTCTATGTCGGACTGATCGTCGCGCAGGGAATCTACGTGGTGCTGTTCCTCAAGGAGCTGTGGCACCTTTTCATGCACTCGTTCGATTTTTCCGAGCAGCAGATCATGCTGGCGGTGCTCGGGCTGATCGACGTGGTGATGATCTCGAACCTGCTCGTGATGGTGATCGTCGGCGGGTACGAGACCTTCGTGTCGCGGCTCAATCTGCAGGGCCATCCGGACGAGCCGGAATGGCTCAGCCACGTCAATGCCAGCGTACTGAAGATCAAGCTGGCGATGGCGATCATCGGCATCTCGTCGATCCATCTGCTGCGTACCTTTATCGAGGCGGGCGGCCTCGGATCACCTGGCCGGGCCGGTGGCTACACCGAAACCGGGGTGATGTGGCAGACCATCATCCACACCGTGTTCATCCTGTCGGCGATCGGCATCGCTTATGTCGATCGGATTTCGAATCTGGCGACCGAAGAGTTGCGGGCGAAGGCCGAGCATTGATGCATCGGACATCCATCGCCGTTGCGTTCGCAGTCGTCTCGGCGCTGGGTTTTTGGATGGGCGCGCCGGTGCCGGCGCGGGCGGCGGATGCCGGCTTCACGCAGTTCGTCGCCTCGCTGTGGCCGGAGGCCAAAGAAGCCGGCGTGCCGCGCGCGACCTTCGACGCGGTCACCGCCGGGCTCGAGCCGGACTACAAACTTCCGGATCTAATTCTGCCCGGCAGGCCGAAGACCGGTGCGCCGTCCCAGGCTGAATTCGTCCAGGTGCCGGCCGACTATCTGAAGGAAGCGCGGATCGACGGCCTAGCCGGCTACGGTCGCAAGCTGATGCAGCAATATCGGCCGACGCTGGATGCGATCGAGCGGCGCTTCGGTGTACCGGCGCCAGTGGTGCTGGCGATTTGGGGCCGTGAGACCGACTACGGCCGTTACAAATTGCCTTACGACGAGATCCGCGTACTGGCGACGCAGGCCTATGTCGGCCGGCGCAAGGATCAGTACCGGACCGAGTTCATCCTGGCGATGAAGATCATCGCCGAGGGCGCGGTGACTCGGCAGGGGATGCGCGCGTCATGGGCCGGCGCCACCGGTCTCACGCAGTTTCTGCCCTCGGAGTACTACAAGCACGGCGTCGATTTCGACGGCGACGGCAAGGTCGACATCTGGCGCTCAGTGCCGGATGCGCTCGCCTCGGCGGCGCAGCAGCTCGTCAACAAGGGTTGGAAGAGCGGGGTCCGCTGGGCCTACGAAGTTCGCGCACCGGCGAATGTCGACTGCACGTTGGGTGTGCCCGAAGTGCAAAAGCCGATCGGGGAGTGGCTGCGCGATGGATTCGCGCTGGCGCGGCCGCAGAAGCTGACGGCCGCCGAACTCGCCGAGCCGGCCTCGCTGCTGCAGCCGGAAGGGATCTATGGCCCGGCCTTCCTGACGACGAAGAACTACTTCGTCATCAAGGAATACAACTTCTCCGACCTCTACGTGCTGTTCGTCGGTCATCTGGCCGATCGCATGACCAGCGGGCAACCGTTCGCGACCGCCTGGTCGGCGTCCCAGCAGCTCCGTACCAAGGACGTCGAAGCCATGCAGCGCGGACTGACGCGGCTCGGGCTCTACAACGACAAGGTCGACGGCAAGGCCGGCATGCTGACCCGCGCCGCGCTCGGCGCGTATCAGAAGTCGGCGCGGCTGAAGCTCGACTGCTGGCCGAGCGAGTCAGTGCTGCGGTCGATCGAAGCCGCGCGTTGATCGCTGCTCGACAATCCGACCCTTGATGAAAAGAAAAACCCGGCCGAGAAGCTCGGCCGGGTCTGCAAAACTCGAGAAGGCGCGTTCGGATCAATCGCAAACGCGGATGCGGCGGAAGCGCCACAGGCCGTTATAGTCGTCCCACACGCGCTGACGTTCCCAGTGGCACACCGGCTCTTCGACATAGACCGGGGCGGGGGCCGCGTAGGCGGGACGGCTGGCCGCGATCGCACCGCCGAGCAGGGCGCCGCCGATCAGGCCGCCGGCGACGCCGGCCGCGATCCGGCCACCGTCGGCCTTCGCAGCCGGCATAGCGCTGAGCAGCGAACCGGCGACGGTTGCGGCCGCCAGCAGGACGGAAACAGTCTTCTTCATCTGGTCTGGTCTCCTGAGATGGCGCCGCGGGGCGCTAGTGAAGATAACTCGCAACGACGACGCCAATGCACCAAAACATGGGATTGCGTCAATCGTCGGCTCGAAAGCTGCTGAGAACTGGCCCGAAGAAAGCGGCTTTTTCGGGCCAGAAAGGATTGGAAATCAACGCCGCAGAACGATTTTAGCGCTCTACGGCGCGTTCGGATGTGACGTCAGCCACAAACCCGAATGCGGCGCAGCCGCCAGGCGAATCCGTCCCAGAACCGCTGGGTTTGCCAGTAGCACGGCCCATAGGGGGCAGGGTCGACCACATAGGCCGGCCGGGCATAGCCATAGGACGGGCCATAGGCGTAGCCGGGTCCGTAGGCGTAGCCGGGGCCGTCATAGTAGCCGGGTCCGTAATAATGCGGCGCCGCCAGTGCGCCGCCGATGATCGCGCCGCCGAGCAGGCCGGCCGCGATGCCGACTCCGAGCCCGCGTTGCGCCTGCGCCGGTGCCGGCGCGCCGACTGCCGCAACGGCCAGCAAAGCTGCGGCGGCCACTCCCATGAGCCTGTTCTTCATCGTCTTGACCCTCGTACCGGATGGGCTTCCCTTCTCGGCGAGGCCCACCTTGCTGCGACAGTTTGGCCTTCGGATTTGAACGATCAATGAATGAACGCGCCTTGCCGGTGCCATCATCCGGCGCGGCCGTCCGCCGCTGTCGCTTGGCGGCGGCCCATTTTGCGAACCGGTGTCAGATTTTGCGTCAGATCAAGGCACCCGGACCAGTTTGGAATAGCTTCAAACGCAACCGCTTTTCTTTTGCAAAGAGCCTATCTGTCGCCTATCCGAACGATAGCAAGTCTCTCCCTTTCGAAGCGCTGCGATCCATGATTGTCTGTTCCTGCAACGTCCTCAGCGACCACGATGTCCGGAGCACCATGCATTCCGAAGGCGGAACCGCACAGAGCCCTGGCGAGGTTCATCGCTGCCTCGGCTGCAGCCGCAAGTGCGGCCGCTGCATGAACACCATCAAGAAGATCATGAACGAAGCCGTCTGCTCCGCTCACGCGCACGGCCACAGCCACCACGCCCACTCGTCCTAATCCCCACCTCGGAAGCGACCGTGCCGCGATCGGCTTCACGCCGATTGCGAGCGCGGCTCGTTGTGATTAGAATTGTTCTAACGGAGCGGCTGGCGTCAGCGCCCGTGAATGTCGACAGGAGAAGTCATGAAGGGCGATGCCAAGGTCATCGAGTATCTAAACCGCGGTCTGCGCAGCGAGCTGACGGCGATCAACCAGTACTGGCTGCATTATCGCCTGCTCGACAATTGGGGGCTGAAGGAACTCGCCAAGCAGTGGCGCAAGGAATCCATCGAAGAGATGGTCCACGCCGACAAGCTGACCGACCGGATCATCTTCCTGGACGGCTTCCCGAACATGCAGGTGCTCGATCCGCTGCGGATCGGCCAGAACGTCAAGGAAGTGCTGAACGCCGACCTGCAGGCCGAGATGGACGCGCGCGCGCTGTATCAGGAAGCCGCGACCTACTGCCATAGCGTCAAGGACTATGTCTCGCGCGACCTGTTCGAACAGCTGATGAAGGACGAGGAACATCACATCGATTTCCTCGAGACCCAGATCGACCTCTTGGGCCGCATCGGCTCCGAACTGTATCAGTCGACCCGCGTCGGCGAACTCGACCACGACTGATCGGACGTTCAGCCCTGATTGCTGATGCGACTTCGCATGCCCGGCCTCGCGCCGGGCATTTGCGTTTCTAGAGCGTTTTCGAGCGAAGTGGATACCGGTTCGCGTGAAGAAAACGCGTCAAAACAAAAATCCAGAGCTCCGGTTCTGATTCTATCAGAACCGGAGCTCTGGACGATCAGCTGGTTCGGCGCGGAGCCGCAGCGGGTGCCGCCGGCAGCGGACACTCCGCATAGGCCTCCTCGAGCGCGGCCTCGTTTCCGGCGGTCCTGAACTCGGCGACGGTGGTGCCGGAATTCAGCGACTTGATCCGCACATAGAGCAGCGCCGAGCCGCGCAGATCCTCGATAAACTGCTTCATCGCCGCGTTGTCTTCGATGACGATCACCTGCTGGCCGAACAGCACGCGCGACTCGACACCGTCGTGGCCGGGCTTGTCGTCGAAACGATAGCCGAGGCTGGTGTTCCGGTCGGCGCCGATCCTGATATTGAAACCGATCTTGGCGATCGGCTTCTTGTCGAAGCAGGTCAGCTGCAGACTCGCCACGACCATCAGGAGCGGGTTGGTACTGGTCGAGGCGCGAGCGGCCCTCGTGTAGGCGCCGCGCGACGGCGTGCCGGTGATGCGGTCGGGGTGCTGATCGATCACCCAAGATCCCGAGCGAAGCACCTCCGAGTCGGTGACGCAACCGGCCAAGGTTGCCGCCATCAGGCCAACACAGATCGCTCTCGCGCCAAGCAACACGCTACTTACCCCAGACGCCGCTTGGGGTGGATCATGCAACTTCCGGATGAAATTCGACAACCCTATCATGTGCGGGCTGTGCCGCCCGATCGGCTAATCCGGCCGACGCCGGAATGGCCAGTCGATCACACCGGCGGCATAAAGGCAGGCCCAGATGATCAACGGCTGAGCGGCCAGTCGTGGCCCGTGGTACCACCAGCTGCTTGGCAACCCCGGAATGTCGATGGCGCCCAGCGCATGATGGATATTGGCCGGCCACACGCAAAGCGAGTAGGTCGCCAGCGCGATTCCCGCCCACCACCGCAGCGGCCGGGTCACCAAGGCGACGGCGCCCGCAAACTCGCACAGGCCGGTCATCAAGATCACTTGCGAGGGAAACGGTACCCAGGCCGGCGTCATTGCCAGCAGCTTGTCCGGAACGGCCAGATGCGCGATCCCGGCAGCGACGAAGAACGCGGCAAGCAGCCATCGCATGACAGCGCGGTGGCGTGCCGGTGATGAGCTAGGAGCAGTTGCAGGCATCGGGCCGCGTCTCGAATTTGCGGGAAAAGGTTCGAAGCTCATTCACATGCCGTAAACGCAAAGTCCGCGCGATGGGCGCTGGAACAGCGTTGTGAGTTCCGGCGGAGTGTAATCAGACATCTTTCTTCCCAACTGCGCCATCATCTATTCACCAGGCGTTCAGTGTGCTGATCCGTATCATTTGGTCATCGAAATCTTTGATCTCTCCGCCCGACGCGTTGCCATGCTGGTCACGATCAAAAGCCCGAATCGTGTCGCGATCGCTTTCGCGAGCGTTCTGCTGACAGCTGTCGCGGGGGTGGGCGCACAGGCCGCCGAATTGTCGGCGCACGATCTGGCGCTGATTGATCGGCTGAGCTGGGGCGTCAACGTTTCCAGCGTGGCGCAATTCCGCAAGCTCGGCGCGGCGCGCTGGCTGCAGGAGCAATTGCATCCGGCCGCCATTACTTTCCTGCCCGAAGCGGCGTCCGCGCAGATCGCCCGGATGGCGGATGTGAACACGCCGGTGCGGGAGATCGCGGCGTCGTTTCAGCAGCAGGGCAAGGCGTCCAACGAAATCCCGGACGAAGAAGCGCGCAAGACCGCCAAGCAGCAGTTCCAGCAGGCGATGAGCCAGCGCGCCAAAGATGCGGCGGCGCGCTCGATTCTGCGCGCACTGTACGCGCCGGATCAGCTGCGCGAGCGCATGACGTGGTTCTGGTTCAACCACTTCAACGTGCATCAGTACAAAGCGGATCTGCGCGTCATGGTCGGCGACTACGAGAACAATGCCATCCGCGCGCATGCGCTCGGCAAGTTCTCCGATCTGCTACGCGCGACGCTGCGGCATCCGGCGATGCTGCGCTATCTCGACAACGCCGGCAATGCGGCCGGCCATCTCAACGAGAACTACGCGCGCGAGATCATGGAGCTGCACACCATCGGGGTCGGTGGCGGCTACACCCAGGCCGATGTCGAAGCGTTGGCCAAGATCCTCACCGGCGTCGGCGTCGACTTCAATCCGGGCGACCCCAAGCTGAAACCACAACTGCAGCCGCAGCTGGTGCGCGACGGGGCGTTCGAATTCAACCCGGCGCGGCACGACTACAGCGACAAGATGTTTCTCGGGCACGAGATCCGAGGGCAGGGCCTCGCCGAAGTCGACCAGGCGATCGACCTGATCGTGCATCACCCGTCGACGGCGCCGCACATCTGCCGGCAGATCGCGACCTACTTCGTTTCCGACAATCCGCCGCAATCGCTGGTCGACAAAATGGCCAAGGCGTTTACGTCGACCGATGGCGATATCGCCGCGGTACTGAGCGCGATGATCCAGTCACCGGAATTCGACGCGAGCCTGAAAACAGGCGGCCGCTTCAAGGATCCGGTGGGCTACGTCTATTCGGCGGTTCGTCTGGCTTACGACGACCGCGTCATCGTCAACACCCAGCCGATCCAGAACTGGCTCAATCGGCTGGGGGAGGGACTGTTCAACAGGCAGACTCCCGACGGCTACGCGATGACGTCCGACTCCTGGAATGGTCCCGGGCAGATGATGCTGCGGTTCGAGATCGCGCGCCAGATCGGCTCCGGCTCCTCCGGCCTGTTCAAGCCCGATCAGCCGGGTGCGACCGATCAGCCTGCGTTCCCGCTGGTCCAGAACGCGCTGTATTTCGAAGGCCTGCGCGGCATGCTGCGGCCGTCGACGCAGCTCGTCCTGGCCAAGGCGATTTCGCCGCAGGACTGGAACACGCTGTATCTGTCGTCCCCCGAATTCATGTATCGGCTGCGCACGGAGGTGAGCCATGAACCGTCGTGACCTCATCAGGGCATTGCGGCGCTGGCGCCGCTGACGGTTGCCGGCCGCGTGTGGCCCGCGCCCGCCACCGACGCGCGATTACTGTTCGTATTTTGCGCGGCGCTTACGACGCGCCCAAGTCGTGGTGCCGGTGTCGTCGTCGTTTACTACGAAATNCCCGGCCGAGCTTCGCGATCGCCAGGCCTGACAGCGGCATCCGAAATGCCGCGATCGTGCTCGATAGCGACTGGGGCCTGCATCCGGCGCTGCGCGACACCATCGCGCCATTCTGGGCCAAGCGCGAGATCGCTTTCGTGCCGTTCGCCGGCACCTCCGACGACGTGACGCGCAGTCACTTCGAGACCCAGGATACGATTGAACTCGGTCAGGCGACCGGTGGCAGTCGCAACTATCGATCCGGCTTCATGAGCCGGCTCGCCACCGAGCTGACGCGGACGCGGCCGATCGCGTTCACCGATCAGTTGCCGCTGATCTTCCGCGGCAGGTCCGACGTGCCCAACATCGCGCTCGGCAGCGTCGGCAAGCCCGGCGTCGACGAGCGCCAGGCGCAGCTCATCAAGGAGATGTACGCGGGGACCAAACTGGCGTCGATCGTCAGCGAGGGCTTTCGCGTCCGCGACGACGTCTACAAGTCGATCTCCGACGAGATGACGGCTGCCAATCGCGGCGCGGTGTCGGCGCGGGGCTTCGAACTGTCGGCGCGCCGCATCGGCCGGCTGATGCGCGAGCAATACAATCTCGGCTTCGTCGATGTCGGCGGCTGGGACACCCACGTCAACCAGGGCGCCGCCACGGGCTATCTGGCCGATCGCCTCGGCGAACTCGGCCGCGGCCTCAACGGCTTCTGCGAAGAGGTCGGGCCATCGGCCTGGCGCGACACCGTGGTGGTGGTGATCTCGGAGTTCGGCCGCGCCTTCCGCGAGAATGGCGACCACGGCACCGATCACGGCCATGGCAGCGTGTATTGGGTGATGGGCGGCGGCCTCAACGGCGGCCGCATCGCCGGGGCACAAGCCAAGATCGACCAGCCGCACCTGTTCGAGAACCGCGACCTGCCGGTGCTGACCGACTATCGCGCGCTGTTCGCCGGCATCGTGCAACGCATGTACGGCCTCGACCAAAACGCACTGCAGCGGATTTTTGCGGGGACTAAGCCGGCCGAGTTGGGGCTGGTGTAGTCCCAAGAGGCCACGAGGCAAAACCTCATGGTGAGGAGGCGCGAAGCGCCGTCTCGAACCATGGCCGCAGGCAGCGCGTAGCCACATCCTTCGAGACGCCCGGCTTCGCCGGGCTCCTCAGGATGAGGATGCAGTGCATGTGGTTGCGGCTGATTAGTTAGGTCGACCGACGCGGCTATACGTATCGAGAGAGTTCAGCGCCACGGGCGAGGCGATTACACTCGCCTCGCCATGCGCATCGCTCAGCTCTTCGGCTTCGCCGACGCCTGCTTCTTGCATTCCGAGCGAAACTTCTTGCGGTCCTTGCCGTGCAGGCCCTTGGCGTCGGCTTCCTTCGAGCACTCCAGCGACTGTGCGGTGCGCGGCTTGGCTGTCGTCGTCGTCGTAGTGGCAGCCTTGCTGGCGCCGCTGGCTGTGGGCGCCCGGGCCGGTGTCTGGGCGAAGGCGACGCCGGTGAACAGCAATGAAGCGAAACAAACAGTAGCAACGCGCGTGGTGATCATCGTGACACTCCTTGGATAGAGAGGCGCGGAGGATCGGTCGCTAGCGATGAACTGCCGGTGAATAAAAGACGCGCGCCGACGCGCTTCACGATCTGCTTACTTATCGACGATCTTCGTTTCCGGCCGGTCGTCGCCACGCGCCGTTTCCTCGTGCCACCGGCCGGACGAATCTTCGTACTGGATTGCTTCTGTAGAGCCCGGCGCGCGCTGCTCGGACGCGGCGCGCTTCGCGGCTGCGGTGGCCTGCTCGTGCGTATCGAATCTTTCGGAAAACGTATCGCCGGACTTGTAGGCCCAGCCGCCGTCATGCTCGACAATTTCATAGGTGACTTCGCTCATGTGCCCTCGACGCAGTAATTTGCCGCGGGCAAACCGCGGCTGTGCCGACGACAACGTCAGGAGTTCGGCGCTGTTCCATCGGGCAAGGAACCGGGCCGTCGATCAGCGCATCGTACCCCAGGGGTCGACCTTGACGTTCTGGTCCGGGATCCGCTTAAGCGCGTCCTGATAGGCTTTATCGGCCGCGGCTTTGTTCTTGGCCTTTTGGGCGTCGTTCGGCTGAGCGTTGGCGTCGCTGCCGCGGTGACCACGCGCGTGCGCGGCCGAAGCTGCCATCAAGAGGGCGAGCGCGACGATGATCAGCCTCATCCGGATCTCTCCCCAGCGATAACACGCGGCGCCGATGACGATCCTCTATCGTGGCGGCAGCGTGACCGACCACCTGTTACGACCGCGGCGTCACGTTCACTGCAGCTTCGTTACGTCTGAGGAAGGGGATAGTGAACGGCGCGTCGTAGAACAAGCCGTACGGCGCGCTCACCGGCTGCCAGCGCGTCGCTGAAAGTGTTTCTATCAGTTTCTGCTCGCGCTCGCGCAGATCGCGTCCGGGACCGGTGAAGCGCAGCGTCGCCACGGTCTGCTCGGGCACGGTGACGATCTTGACGCGTGGATCGCTCGGCTTCGGCGCCGTCTCGGTGGTGAACGTCGCCGGCAGGAAGAACCGCATTCTCGTCATGCGGTCGTTCGGCGCGGTCTCGACCGGCGCCGTCATGGCCATACGTTCGGGGCGCGCGACGTCGACCGGCACGGTCATGGCGACTCGTTGCGACGCGCCGGACGCGCCGCTGTTGGCGCCGGAGATGTAAGCGAACAACAAGCCGAACGCCTGACCATCGACGTCGCCGGCGCGCTCGAGATCGACCTCGGCGGCCAGCCGCGGCGCGTAGCGGCGGATCTCGACATTCTCGGCCGGCCGGTCGAGCACAGTATAGGCCGGCTCTTCGTAGAGCCTCAGCCCGAACACGCCGATGATCGACTCGAAGACGAGGACTGCGTAGTACCAGACAGTCGACGCCATGCCGTGCTCCTTGGCCGATGGATTGCTCTCGTATCAGCTAATCGCCGTTCGGCTTGTGACAAGGACCGCCGGCGTCGCGCGCAAGTTCCGCATTGCGCCCCGCAGGATCGCGGTTACCATCCGCCAAGGCCTTGCTCTCAAGCCCGGATCACAGCCATGTGCCGCAACATCAAGACGCTGCATAATTTCGAGCCGCCCGCCAGCGAGGACGAAATCCGCGCCGCCGCGCTGCAATTCGTCCGCAAGCTGTCGGGCTTCAACGCGCCGTCGCAGGCGAATGCGGCGGCGTTCAATCTGGCGATCGATGAGGTTGCCGGCGCCGCGCGCAAACTACTCGGCTCACTGCACACCCATGCGGCGCCGCGCGACCGTACCGTCGAAGCCGAGAAGGTGCGAGAGCGCTCGCGCGCGCGGTTCGGCTGACGCCAAGGTCTGAGGCCAAGCCGCGACAGCCGTAGCAGAGTCGCCGCGGCCGAGACGGATCAGTCCTTGTGTTTGTGCTTCTTCTTCTTTTTCTTGCCGTCGAGCTGCTCGGCGGTTTCGCCATCGTCGAACTGCGGCTGCTCGGCCGCGGCGGCAGCTTCGCGCTCGGCCGTTTCGCGTTCCGCCGCTTCGCGCTCGGCGGCTTCGGCGGCTTCGGCGGCCTCGCGCTCCGCGCGTTCGCGGGCTTCTTCGGCGCGCTTGGCCTTGTAGTCCTCATAAGCTTCGAAGATCAGGTGCAGCCACGGCATCACCTGCTCGATCGACGGCAGCGCGCCGGGCGGGCCCTGTTCACCGCGTGGGCCGGCTTCACCGCGCGGGCCTTGCTCGCCGCGGGGACCCTGCTCACCGCGTGCACCTTGGGGGCCGGGCTTACCTTGTGGGCCGGCTTGGCCTTGCGGCCCAGGCTTGCCCTGGACGCCCGGCTTGCCCTGCGGCCCTTGTTTGCCTGGAAGTCCCGGCTTGCCTTGCGGTCCGGCCTTGCCGTCCGGACCAGGCTTGCCCTGCGGTCCTTCGGGACCGTCCGGTCCCGGATGACCCTGCGGCCCAGGCCGGCCCGGCTTACCCGGCAATCCACGTGGGCCCTGCGGCCCAGGACGTCCGCGGCGGTTGGAGATTTCGTCGGCCACGGATGCCCCTTTCAGCTTCGCGATTCCATGTCGCGCGAACTTACCAGAGGATTTGCGACGGCTTCAATTCGGCCAGCGCGGCGCTGCGCTATTCGGCGGCGTCGCTGCGCGGCACAGCGGCCGGGTTCGGCATGAACACCAGCCCGTCGTCCTTGCGGCAGATGCCGTAGGTGCCGGCGCTGTTCGAGGTCAGCACCGTCGCCGCTTCGCTGCAACTGTCGCACACCAATGCGCCGGCAGGATTGAGGTGGCCGGGCAGGCGCTCCTGCTTGCTCAGCAGCGTGCATTGCTGCGCCAGAGGATCAATCGACACCTTGGCGCCGCAGGAGAAGCAGAACCGCGTCTCCGAATGCTGTTTGCCCTGATCTATGTTTGCCGGAATCTTGCTGGCGCAGACCGGGCAATTCACCGACACCGCACGGGTGAATTGCGAGGCGCCGGGCATGCGCAGGAAGATGTTGCCCGAGGTCGAGCGATGCGCATGGAAGCGCTGGCCGCAATGCGGGCAGGTCGGCTTGGCGCTGTCGCCGGGCAGGCTGCCGATGGCGAATTCGACCGGCTTCTTGCAGGCCGGGCAGTTCTCGGTCTCGTTGACCAGCTTGCGCTCGGGCTGCCGGTCGTCGGTGATCCGCGCCTCGATCTGCAGCGTGTCGCGGCCGCTCAGCATCTCGATGACGTCGAACGGCAATTGCCGCCCGGTGATCTCGCCGATCTCGTGGGTGACGCCGATCAGATGGTCGATGCACTGCTCGATCTGCGCCAGATACACCGCGGTCGGAATCGATTCGTCGCGGCCGCCCTTCACCGATTTGTGGATCTGGCTGATCGAGGTCTCGAGCTGGCGCGCCAGCACGTTGAGGTTGGCGGCCATCCGCGCCTCGGCGGCGCGCTGGCGCAGCGTCCACACCACCGCCAGCGTGGTCAGGCTGGCGCCGGAGATCGCAGCGATCTGGCCCCAGAACCACACCCAGCCGGTCTGGGTGCCGAGCGCGAAGCCGAGCACCACCATGAACAGGCCGGTGCAGGCGGCGATCGTCTCGACCGGATGAGCCGAGAACACTTTCATGAAAGCTTTGCGCAGCACCGCATGATCCTCGGCCCGGAAAATGCCGTCAACCTACCGCCGATCCGCCGCTGCCGGAAGCGGGCGACGCTGAATCGGCCGAGTTTTACCCATTGATCATTGGTGTGAGCCGGCGCTGTGCGGTGCTCAAATCCGCGCGATCAGCAGCGGCGGTTTGATTTGTATCAAGGACGGGGCTGCGAGCGCTTAGCTCCCGGACCGTCATTCCGGGGCGCGAGCGCAGCTCGCGAACCCGGAATCCCGATATTGGTGCGAAGAGAGATTCCGGGTTCGCGCTGCGCGCGCCCCGGAATGACTGCGTGGTGAGGTACGCGTCCTAACAATCGGGCGCCACCCATCAGTTCACCTGCCGATCCTTGCCGGCCCAATATGGATCGCGCAGATGGCGGCGGAGGATTTTTCCCGACGCGTTGCGCGGCAGGGCCGGGATGAAGTCGATCGTCTTCGGCGTCTTGTAGCCGGCGATACGCGTGCGGGTAAAGCCGATGATATCCTGCGGCGTCGCTTCCTTGCCGGGCTTCATCACCACCACGGCCTTGACGGCTTCGCCCCACTGATCGTCGGGCACGCCGACCACTGCGACTTCGGCAACGTCGGGATGATCGCAGATCGCGCTCTCGACTTCGGCCGGGTAGATGTTCTCGCCGCCGGAGATGATCATGTCCTTGATGCGGTCGTGGATGTACAAGTAACCGTCTTCATCGAGGTAGCCGGCATCGCCCGTCCGCAGCCAGTTATCACTATCGATCGTACGCTTGGTCGCCTCCGGCAGATTCCAGTAGCCGGCCATGTTGGAGCCCGAGCGCGTCGCGACTTCGCCGACCGTGCGCGGCGGCAGCCGATTGCCGTCGTGATCGAGGATCGCGATCTCGACGCCAGGCAGCGGCTTGCCGGCCGAGCGCATCCGCTCGAGGCCCTCGACGTGATCCTCCGGCGGCAGCGCCACGATGGTGCCGGTGGTCTCGGTCATGCCGTACATCTGCACGAAGCCGCATTTGAAGACGTCGATGCACTCTTTCAGCAGCGCCGCAGGAATCGGCGAGGCGCCGTACAACATGTATTTCAACCGCGAGAAATCGACCTCGCGCGCTCGCGGCTGGCGTACGACGAACTGCATCGCGGCCGGCACCATGAACAGCTTGGTGATCTTAGACTGCTCGAAAAAGTCCAGCACCTTGGTCGGATCGAACTCGCGCGCGATCACGCCCTTGGCGCCGTGGTAGATGCTCATCATGCCCCAGCCGGAGCCGCCGATGTGGAAGATCGGCATCGCAATCAACGAGACATCGTCCGTCGACCATTTGTTCCAGTCCGGCGTGTTGTCGCGCCCGGCGCGAACCAGCGACAGGAAGTTGGCGTGGCTCAGCATCGCACCTTTCGGTTTTCCGGTCGTGCCCGACGTGTAGAGCTGGATGCAGATATCGGGCGGCGTCACATCGACTTGCGGATCGGCGCTCGGCTGCGCGTCACGCCATTTGGTGAAGTCTTGCCATTCGGGTGCGCCGCCCTCCGTCGTGATGATGTGGCGCACGCTCGGCAGCTGATCCTTCAGGCCGCGGACCTGATCGATGAATTCCGGACCGACGAACAGGATCGCCGCCTTACAGTCTTCGACGATGTAGGCGATCTCCGGCCCGGCGAGCCGCCAGTTCACCGGCGCCATCACCACGTTGGCCTTGATGGCACCGCCCCACAGCTCGAAGTACGCGTCGCTGTTCTTGCCGAGATAGGCGATGCGCTCGCGCGGCCTGACGCCGGAGGCCGCCAGCGCCCGCGCGATCTGGTTGGTGTGGGCATCGTATTCGGCAAAGCTGGTGCTGCGGCCTTCGAACTCGAACAGCACATCGTCGCCGCGGCTCTTCGCCTGCGCGCGAATGACATCGGCTACCGTGGCCGGCTCTTCTGCCTCGGACATGATCACTCCCTCGACTTGGTTTTTGTTAGTTCGTGTTCGTTTGGGAGAAAGTCTGCCGCGCTTTGCGGGGGAAGACAAGCGGCAGATGACGACTGCTGCGAGGGAAGACTAACAACAAACGCCGTCATGCCCGGGCTTGTCCCGGGCATCCACGATTGCGAGCACTGTGCCTGTTGCCGTGGATGGCCGGGACGAGCCCGGCCATGACGGACTAATAACTCTTCACCCCCGCTTCGCCCGGTCCTTTTCGTTCTGCGCCTTGATCGAGGCTTTGGCTTGCTCCCAATCGTCGTTGCTCCAGTCGCGGAGCTGATAGAAGTTGCCGCCCATCGCCAGCGCCTGGCCGCCGTCCATCGCGATGGTCTCGCCGTTGATCCAGTCGCAGCCGCCGGAGATCAAAAACACCGCGACGTTCTGCAATTCCTCCATGGTGCCGACGCGGCCCATCGGATTCATCCGGATGGTGTTGGCGCCGGCTTCGTCGCCGGGCTTGATGCGCTTGCTCATGCCTTCGGTGGGGATTTCGCCGGGCGCAATGGTGTTGAGGCGGATGCCGTGACGGCCCCATTCGGTGGCGAGCGACATGGTCATGGCGTGGATCGCCGATTTGCTCATCGCCGAGGGCACCACATAGGGGCTGCCGTTGCGCACCCAGGTGGTGGTGATCGACAGCACGTTGCCGCGATGGCCGCCCTCGATCCAGCGCCGGCCGACGGCGTGGGTGACGTAGAACGTGCCGTGCATGACGATGTTGGCCACGGCATCGAAGCCGCGTGGCGACAGCTCTTCGGTCCGCGAGATGAAATTGCCCGCCGCGTTGTTGATCAGGTCGGTCAGCGGGCCGCCTTCGAAAATGGTCTCGACCATGTGGTCGACCGCCTGCGCGTCGCGGATGTCGACGCCGTAGGTCATCACCTTGCCGCCGTACTGATCCATCAGCTCGGTGGCGGTGTCGTCGCACACGCCTTTGCGGCGGCCGCAGATGTGCACCTCTGCGCCGAGCTGCAGGAAGCGCGTGGCCATCGCCTTGCCGAGGCCGGTGCCGCCGCCGGTGACAAGGATGCGACGTCCGGCGAGAAGAGATTCGGTGAACATGGTGGTTGCCCGGGAAAGTGGATGACGTCTGTTAATTAGGCGATTGACTAAATCTCGACAACGCTTTTCTGTAGCGCCGCAACGCAAACAAAAACTGGGAGCACAGCGGATGAACGATCGGGTTACGGTGACGATCAAGGACGGCGTCGCCGATGTCCGGCTGGTGCGCGCGGACAAGATGAATGCGCTGGATGCGGCGATGTTCGACGCGCTGGTCGCCACCACCGAGCGGCTGTCGACCGAAAAGGGCGTGCGCGTCGTGGTGCTGTCCGGCGAGGGCAAGGCGTTCTGCGCCGGCCTCGACATGGGTCGCTTTGCCGCGATGAACGAGGGCGGCGGCAACGGAATTCCGGGCGGCGAATTTCGCGATCTGACCAAGCGCACTCATGGCCTCGCCAACGCGCCGCAGCAGGCAGTCTGGGGCTGGCGGATGCTGCCGGTGCCGGTGATTGCGGCGATCCACGGCGTCGCGTTCGGCGGCGGCTTTCAGCTGGCGCTCGGCGCCGACATCCGCTTGATGGCGCCGGACGCCCGCATGTCGATCATGGAAATCAAATGGGGCCTCGTGCCGGACATGGCCGGCACGCCGGTACTCGCTACGCTGATGCGCGACGACGTGCTGCGCGAACTCACCTACACCGGCCGCATCTTCTCCGCGCAGGAAGCGCTGAGCTACGGTCTTGCGACCCGGATCGTCGACGACCCGCGCGCCGCAGCGCTGGAGATGGCCGCCGAGATCGCCGGCAAAAGCCCGGACGCGATCCGCGCCGCCAAGCGGATGTTCAACAAGCTGTCGGTCGATCCCGGCCCGGCGCTACTCGCCGAAAGCGTCGAGCAGCAGAAACTGATCGGGTCAAGCAACCAGACCGAAGCTGTACGCGCCAACATGGAGAAGCGTGCGCCACGCTTCGTCGACCTGTAGCGGAGGAGGGGCTCAGCCCGCTGCGTTGGCTTTTGCAGCGGGCGTCAGATCCGATGTCAGCGCCATCCGCACCATCCGCGCCAGATCGGAGCGGGAATACGGCTTGGCGAGTAGCAGCACGCCGACATCGAGTCGGCCGTGATGCACGATGGCATTCTCGGTGTAGCCCGAGGTGTACAGCACCCGCACGGGCCTGATGCGCGCGATCGCCGCCGCGAGCTGCGGGCCGTTGAAGCCGCCCGGCATGATGACGTCGGTGAACAACAGGTCGAACGGTGTGCCGCGCCGCGCCAGTTCGAGGGCTTCGCGGCCGTCGGCGACGGCGATCGGGTGATAGCCGAGGCCGCGAAGCTGCGCCGCCGCAAAGGTGCGAACCAGTTCGTCGTCCTCGACCAGCAGGATGGTTTCGCTGCCGCCCTTGGAAGGCATCACCGCCGGCGCCGGCTCTGCGGCGCTTTCGGCGAGCGGCAGATACAGCCGGATCGTCGTGCCCTGGCCGGGCTCGCTGTAGATCGAAACGTGACCGTTCGACTGTTTGACGAAGCCGTACACCATGCTCAGCCCGAGGCCGGTGCCCTTGCCGAGTCCCTTGGTGGTGAAGAACGGCTCGAACGCCTTTTGCAGCACGTCCGGCGCCATGCCGCTACCGGTGTCGCTGACCGCGATCATGACGTAGCGCCCCGCGTTCACTTCGGGATGCTGTTGCGCATAGAGATCGTCGAGACTGGTGTTGGCCGTCTCGAACAGCAGCTTGCCGCCGTCCGGCATGGCGTCGCGGGCATTCACCGCCAGATTGAGCAGCGCCGATGACAGCTGCGAGGGATCGATCATCGCGGTCTCCGCATCGGCCGCGAGCTGCGCCTCGATCTCGATGTGCTCGCCCAGGGTGGGGCGCAGCAGTTGCCGGATGTTGTCGACCACCGAATTGACGTCGACGCTGCGCGGCTGCAGCGGCTGCTTGCGGGCGAAGGCGAGCAGTTGCCGGGTGAGATCGGCGCCACGCTCCGAGGCCTGGTCGATCATCCGCGCAAGGGCGGCGAGATCGGGCCGGTCGGTGAGCTGTTCGAGCAGTATCTCGGCGGTGCCGCTGATCACCGTCAGCATGTTGTTGAAGTCGTGGGCCACGCCGCCGGTGAGCTGGCCGATCGCTTCGAGCTTTTGCGCCTGATGCAGGCGACGCTCGGCGTCCTTCAGCGCGGTGATGTCCTTGACCACCAACACCACGCCGTCGATACGGCCCGACGCACCGACGATCGGCAAGGCGCTGCTGAGCATGTTGACCATGCGGTCGGTGCCCCGCAGCCGGCCGACCAGTTCCTGCATCTCGAGACGTTCGCCTCTGAGGCCGCGTCGGCTCGGGCGCTCCTCGAAAGGAATCAACGTCACGCCGTCGCTTTGGAAGGTCTCGAAAGCCTGGTCGAACGGCAGCTGTGTGCCGCCCTCCTCACTGCTCCGCATCGCCATGCTGGCCGGGTTCTCATAAACGATATTGGCGTCGGCATCGAACAGGATGACGGCCTCGGCGACGGCGTTCATGATGGTCTCGAACACCTCCTTCTCGCGCCGCAGCGAGTCGGAAGTGTGCCGCACGTCGTGCGCCATGGCGGTGAATGCGCGGGCGAGAACGCCGATCTCGCCGGCCGCATCCTGCGGGAAATCGATCCCGCCACCGGCACCGAACCGCTGCACGGCAGACGTCATCTTCGACAACGGTCTCGTCATGCTGCGCGCCAGCAGCACCGACAGGATCGCCGCGGCGATCAGTGCCAAACCGCCGCCGAGCGCCACCGATTGTAATCCTGCGTTCCGGATGGCGCCCAAGATGGTTCGTTCAGGCAGGATCTGGACGATTGCCATCGGCCGGACGCCGCTGACCACGACACTGGCGAAACCCACGCCGAATCTGCTGCCGTCGTCCTGCTCGACGATTTTCGGGGCCGTGGTGCCGCTTCGTACGGCGGCGGCCAATTGAGGATAGTCGTCCTGGATCCTGAACGGTGTCCCGAATTCGAAACCGAATTCGCGCGTCCTGTCGGGGGTGAGCAAATAGTCGCCGCGGTCGTTGATGGCGTAAACCATCGTGCCGGGACGGTTGCCGATGGCGAGACTACGAAACACGGAGCGCAGGTCGATGTTGATGATCAGCGCACCGAAAACCGAGCCGTCGGGCGCATAGACCGGGGTCGATACCCGGATCACCGGCACATGAGGCGTGCTGATCACGCCGTAATCCTGATGAGTTCGACCGGAGAGA
>NZ_BADD01000072.1 GCF_000333455.1 Rhodopseudomonas sp. B29 | reverse complement strand
TACCTCTATTACGTGCTCGGCAATGGCCGGGCGATCCGTTACGGCGTCCGCGTCGGACGCGACGGCTTCACCTGGAACGGCGTGCAGAAGATCACCCGCAAGGCCGAGTGGCCGGATTGGCATCCGCCGGCCGAGATGATCGAGCGCCAGCCTTATCTGCCGCGCTTCATGGCCGGCGGCCCGGGCAATCCGCTCGGCGCGCGGGCGATGTATCTGGGGTCGACCGTCTATCGCATCCACGGCACCAATCAGCCCTCGACCATCGGCAAGTTCGTGTCGTCGGGCTGCATCGGCATGCTGAACGAAGACGTCAGCGATCTGTTCGATCGCGCCAAGGTCGGCACCCGTGTGGTGGTACTGCCGGGAGCGGCGCCCGCGACGACCGCCAGCGCCCAGCCGGTCGCGCCGCTGCCCGGCACGCAGCCGACCTCGGTGGCGCCGCTGCCGGCGCCGGTCACCATCCGCTAAATCTTGCAATCAATAAGCTTCGACGGCCCGCAGCGATGCGGGCCGTTTGCTTTTTTGGGGAGATGCCGGGCCAATCGGCTTAGTCAGCCCGCGTGATATCGCCGTGCTTGGCCCGCCACGCTGGACCGGGACCGCGCATATAGTGCAGCTCCGGCCGATACGGGCTGAACGCCTGGACGAAGAACTGCCGCCAGAAGTCGCGGATTTCGGCGGCAATACCGCTGCCGGCTGCTGTCGCCGGACTGATGTCGCTGTCGAGGTTTGATGTCGATGTGACCAGTGCCATGGGGGCCGCCACTGTCATCTGCGCGGGCGCCTATCGCCGCTTCATGCGCCGCTGTCGCAACAGTGTTGGCCGAGGTCGTTAAAGAGCTGTTCAAATCGTCCGCATCCGGCGGTCCACGACCGGCAGGCTTAAGGCGGCGTTAACAAGCCTCGCTCGGGTTGCCCTTTGCGGGTGGCGCCGTTACATCAGCGGCAGCGGATTCCCCGACATTTCCAGCTTGCTCAAGGACGCCAATGGCTCGCCAGTTCGTCTATTTCATGCAGGGCCTGACCAAGGCCTATCCGACCCGCAAGGTGCTGGATAACGTCCATCTGTCGTTCTACCCGGACGCCAAGATCGGCGTGCTCGGCGTCAACGGCGCCGGTAAATCGACCCTGCTGAAGATCATGGCGGGGATCGACAAGGAATATACCGGCGAGGCCTGGGTCGCCGAGGGCGCCCGTGTCGGCTATCTGGAGCAGGAGCCGCAGCTCGATCCGGCGCTGAACGTGCGCGAGAACGTCATGCTCGGCGTTGCCAAGCAGAAGGCGATCCTGGATCGCTACAACGAGCTGGCGATGAACTACTCGGAAGAAACCGCCGACGAGATGACCGCGCTGCAGGACCAGATCGAGTCCGCCGGGCTGTGGGATCTCGACAGCAAGGTCGACCAGGCGATGGACGCGCTGCGCTGCCCGCCGGACGACGCCGACGTCACCAAGCTGTCGGGCGGCGAGCGCCGCCGCGTCGCGTTGTGCAAGCTGCTGCTCGACCAGCCCGACCTGCTGCTGCTCGACGAACCGACCAACCATCTCGACGCCGAGAGCGTGTCGTGGCTGGAAAGCCATCTGCGCAACTATCCGGGCGCCATCCTGATCGTCACCCACGACCGCTACTTCCTCGACAACGTCACGTCATGGATCCTCGAGCTCGATCGCGGCAAGGGGATTCCCTACGAGGGCAACTACTCGTCCTGGCTGGTGCAGAAGCAAAAGCGGCTGCAGCAGGAGGGCCGCGAGGACGCGGCGCACCAGAAGACCCTGGAGCGCGAGCAGGAGTGGATCGCGTCGTCGCCGAAAGCCCGGCAGGCCAAGTCCAAGGCGCGCTATCAGCGCTACGAGGAGCTGCTCGCCAAGGCGAGCGAGAAGCAGACCCAGACCGCCCAGATCATCATCCCGGTGGCCGAACGGCTCGGCAACAATGTCGTCGACTTCGAGCACCTCACCAAGGGCTTCGGCGACAAGCTGCTGATCGACGACCTCACCTTCAAGCTGCCGCCCGGCGGCATCGTCGGTGTGATCGGCCCGAACGGCGCCGGCAAGACCACGCTGTTCCGGATGATCACCGGGCAGGAGAAGCCCGATGGCGGCACCATCACCGTCGGCGAGACCGTGCATCTCGGCTATGTCGACCAGTCGCGCGACGCGCTCGACGGCAAGAAGACGGTGTGGGAGGAGATTTCCGGCGGCAACGAGCTGATCTTGCTCGGCAAGAAGGAAGTCAATTCGCGCGGCTATTGCTCGGCTTTCAACTTCAAGGGCGGCGACCAGCAGAAGAAGGTCGGCTCGCTCTCAGGCGGTGAACGCAACCGCGTCCATCTCGCCAAGATGCTGAAGAGCGGCGCCAACGTGCTGCTGCTCGACGAACCGACCAACGACCTCGACGTCGATACCCTGCGCGCGCTCGAAGAGGCGCTGGAGGATTTCGCCGGCTGCGCCGTGATCATCAGCCATGACCGCTGGTTCCTCGACCGCATCGCGACGCACATCCTGGCGTTCGAAGACGACAGCCACGTCGAGTGGTTCGAAGGTAATTTCCAGGACTACGAAAAGGACAAGATGCGCCGGCTCGGCCAGGATGCCATCATTCCGCATCGCGCGAAGTACAAGAAGCTGACGCGCTGAGGGGCGTCAGTCCGGCGTGATCAAAGCGACGTCGGGGAAGTAACTGCGATAGCGCCCCGTGTCGCGCGTCAGGATTGGAAGTCCTGACGCGACTGCATGAGCACCGATGAAGAAATCTGCGAGCACGCTGGTCCGCGTGCCCGCCGCTCGGCGATAATTGCTGGAGGGTCGCCCAGCGATATACAGCGCTGT
>NZ_BADD01000073.1 GCF_000333455.1 Rhodopseudomonas sp. B29 | reverse complement strand
TGAGCTCGACCGGGTCGGCAACGCTCGCCACCTGGTTCAAGATCAAGGGCGTCAACTACTCGATCTCGTCGGCCTGCGCGACGTCGAATCACTGCATCGGCAACGGCTACGAGCTGATCCAGTGGGGCAAGCAGGACATCGTGTTCGCCGGCGGCTGCGAAGAGCTCGACTGGTCGCTGTCGGTGCTGTTCGACGCGATGGGCGCGATGTCGTCGAAGTACAACGACACACCGGCCACTGCGTCACGTCCCTACGACGTGTCGCGTGACGGCTTCGTCATCGCCGGCGGCGCCGGCGTGCTGGTGCTGGAAGAACTCGAACACGCCAAGGCGCGCGGCGCCAAGATCTACGGCGAGATCATCGGCTACGGCGCGACCAGCGACGGCTACGACATGGTGGCGCCGTCGGGCGAAGGCGCCGAACGCTGCATGAAGATGGCGCTCGCCACCACCGGCGGCATCAAGATCGACTACATCAATCCGCACGCGACCTCGACGCCGGCCGGCGATCCGCCGGAAATCGCGGCGATCCGCAAGGTGTTCGGCACCGAAGACAAGTGCCCGCCGATCTCCGCCACCAAGGCGCTGACCGGCCACTCGCTCGGCGCCACCGGCGTGCAGGAGGCGATCTATTCGCTCTTGATGATGCAGAACGGCTTCATCTGCGAGAGCGCCAACATCACCGAACTCGACCCGGCCTTCGCCGACATGCCGATCGTGCGCAAGCGCATCGACAACGCCAAGATCGGCGCCGTGCTGTCGAACTCCTTCGGCTTCGGCGGCACCAACGCCACGCTGGTGTTCAAGCGGCTGGATGCGTGACCGCCGGTGCTCGGCGTGCTTATGCCGGACAGTCGAAGTAATCAGATAATTGTCATGGCCGGGCTTGTCCCGCCTGCGCGGACGAAGCCGCGCAGGCGCGGCGAAGGCCCGGCCATCCACGTTTTTAAGCACGGATCAGCCGCGGGCCGTGGATGCCCGGGACGAGCCCGAGCATGACGGACAGGGGAGCAACCACAATGCAACAATTGATGCAGGGCAAGCGCGGGCTGATCATGGGCGTCGCCAACGACCATTCGATCGCTTGGGGCATGGCCAAGACGCTGCACGCACACGGCGCCGAGATCGCCTTCACCTATCAGGGCGATGCGCTGGCCCGCCGCGTCAAGCCGCTGGCGCAGTCGCTGAATTCCGACCTGGTGCTGCCCTGCGACGTCGAGGACATCGCCAGCGTCGATGCGGTGTTCGACACGCTGAAGGAGAAGTGGGGCAAGCTCGACTTCGTCATCCACGCCATCGGCTTCTCCGACAAGAACGAGCTGCGCGGCCAGTACATCGACACCACGCGCGCCAATTTCTCGCGCACCATGGTGATCTCCTGCTTCTCCTTCACCGAGGTCGCCAAGCGTGCCGCCGCGCTGATGCCGGACGGCGGCGCGATGATCACGCTGACGTTCGGCGCGTCGGAACGCGCGATGCCGAACTACAATGTGATGGGCCTCGCCAAGGCGGCGCTCGAAGCCAGCGTGCGCTACCTCGCCTGCGACCTCGGCCCCAAGGGCATCCGCGTCAACGCGGTGTCGGCCGGTCCGGTGCGGACGCTGGCCGGTGCCGGCATCGGCGACTCCCGCGCGATGTTCGGCTTCATGGAAAAACACTCGCCGCTCGGCCGCGGCGTGACGCTCGAAGAGCGCTGTTGGTTCGCTCCAGCGGCGGCCATCTCGACGTCACCACCGGCGGCGGCCTCACCGAGACCAAGCCGGATGCCGACACGCCGAACGGCACCAGCAAGCGACAGTTCAGGATCACGGCGGACGGCACCGCCCATGTGCGTGCGCCGTCCGGTCAGCCGCAATGGTCGTTCACCGCCGTGCCCGATAAGCCGCCGGTCATCGCGCTCGCCAAGGAGCCACAGCGCCAGGCGCGCGGCTCGCTGCAATTGTCCTACAAACTCGAGGACGATTACGGCGTCACCGAAGCGAAGGCGAATTTCGCCGTCGCGGGTGCCAGGCCGAGCGCCAAAGATGCCGACGGACCGCGACCGCTGTTCGAGCCGCCGCAATTCGCGCTGACGCTGCCGAACGCCCGGACCCGCGCCGGCGTCGGGCAGACCGTGAAGGATCTCAGCGAAGATCCCTATGCGGGCGCCGACGTGACGCTGACCCTGACGGCCAAGGACGAAGCCGGCAACGAGGGCAAGAGCGAGCCCTTCAGCATACGCCTGCCGGAGCGGCTGTTCACCAAGCCGCTGGCGCGCGCACTGATCGAACAGCGTCGCATTCTCGCGCTCGATGCCAACAAGAATGCCGACGTTTACACGGCGCTCGACGCGCTGCTGATCGCGCCCGAAGCCTTCACGCCGAATGCCGGACAATATCTCGGGCTCTACACGGTCGCCGAGGAACTCGAGCACGCCCGCACCGACGACGACTTGCGTCAGGTCGTGGCCAGCCTGTGGTCGCTGGCGCTGTCGATCGAGGACGGCGACACCTCCGACGCCGAAAAGGCGCTGCGCGCCGCGCAGGACGCACTGAAGCAGGCGTTGGAGCGCGGCGCCCCCGACGAAGAGATCAAGAAGCTCACCGAAAATCTGCGCGCCGCGCTCGACGCCTTCATGCGTCAGCTCGCCGAGCAGATGAAGAACAATCCGCAGCAGCTCGCTCGTCCGCTCGATCCAAACACCAAGGTGATGCGGCCGCAGGATCTCGACAACATGATCGATCGCATGGAGCGGCTGTCGCGCTCCGGCGACAAGGACGCCGCCAAGCAGCTGCTCGATCAGCTCGCCCAGATGCTCGAAAACCTGCAGATGGCGCAGCCCGGCCAGTCCGGCGACAACGACATGCAGCAGGCGCTCAACGAGCTCGGCGACATGATC
>NZ_BADD01000074.1 GCF_000333455.1 Rhodopseudomonas sp. B29 | reverse complement strand
TCCCTTGGGTGAGCGTTTGCTTGACGGACTTCTCTAGCAGAAGACCGCGGCAAGACAAGAACCCTGGGTTTCACCGATCAGCAGTCCGCGCGCGTGGCGCGGCGGTNGAGGCGTATCGACGATCATGACGAGAGCGATGTCCCCGGCCCGAATTTGTACGTCTTTCGCCGCAGGCATCATGTTCGCAGGTGCGATAGTATGTTCCGGCACGCCGGCGTACGCCCGGGACACGCCACCGTCGACCTCGGGCCTGCCGGTGCCGCGCTATGTCAGCCTGAAGTCGGATCACATCAACGTCCGCGTCGGCCCGACCAAAGATAACGATGTCGCCTGGGTCTATACCCGCGCCGGGCTGCCGGTGGAGGTGACCGCCGAGTACGAGAACTGGCGACGGGTGCGCGACTCGGAAGGTGCCGAAGGTTGGGTGTATCACTCGATGCTGTCGGGCCGCCGCACAGCGGTGGTGACGCTGAAGGACAAGGATGCGCTGGCGCCGCTCTACGAAAGCGCCTCCGAATCCAGCGAAGTGGCGGCGCGGCTGCAGGCCGGTGTGGTGGCGCAGGTCAAACGCTGCGACATCAGCTGGTGCCGTATCGCCGGCAACGGCTTCGACGGCTGGATCGAGAAACAACGCCTATGGGGCGTCTACCCCGACGAGAAGGTGAATTGAGCGCGCGTCCCGCGTAGGGTCATTTGTAGGGTGGGCAAAGCGAAGCGTGCCCACGCCCGGCGGGTCCGAAACTATCCGGCTTTCGAGAATTTCAAAACGCCCGGAGCGTAGGCACGGCGCTTCGCGCCTTTGCCCACCCTACGAAACAGAGGGCACTCAGCCCTTCTTGCGCAGCCGCACCACGACGTCAACGCGGGCGATTTCGTAGCCGTCCGGGACGTGGGGGGTCGAGCGCAGTTCGACGTCCGCATTGGGGATGTCGATCAGCTCGTGGTTGTTCTCGAGATAGAAGTGCTGGTGCGACGACACGTTGGTGTCGAAATAGGTCTTGGTGCCGTCGACGCTGACCTGCCGCAGCAGACCGACTTCAGTGAGCTGATTCAAGGTGTTGTAGACAGTCGCCAGCGACACCGGGACCTTGGCCTGGCTGGCTTCTTCATAGAGCATTTCGGCCGTCAGATGCCGGTCGCCCTTGCCGAACAAAAGCCAGCCCAGCGCCATGCGCTGCCGGGTCGGACGCAGGCCCACCGACGCCAGCATCTCGTTGACGTCGTGCCACGGGCAGCCGTTGAGGCGCGGCTCCGAATGGTCCGCTGTTTCCCCATGGGAAAAGTTCGCCCGCACGATGCTGTCCACGACTCTCACGCCTCTGTTTGCACTGCAGTTTTTGATTATAGGAAGCATTCTACGGAGGTGCAAGCGTTTCGCAACTGGAACAGGCTCGGCCGTTTTACCTAAGGGACATCACGGAGGTGCCGCTTTGCGAGGTCACATCCCTATGTTAGACGACCCCGCAATTCGACCGGGCCGTGTTCGGGGCCGACACTCTCTGCGGCAACTGACCGCAGCCGCGCCGGATGGCCGACCGAACCCAGACCACAATCCAAGCTTCAAGAAGGCGAGCATGCAGCAGGAACGTCGCTCCAGCTACGAATACGAAGACCTGCTGGCCTGCGGGCGCGGCGAACTGTTCGGCGCCGGCAATGCGCAGCTGCCGCTGCCGCCGATGCTGATGTTCGACCGCATCACGGAAATCACCGAAGACGGCGGAGAGTTCGGCAAGGGCCACATGCGCGCCGAACTCGACGTCAATCCGGACCTGTGGTTCTTCGCCTGCCACTTCAAGGGCGATCCGGTGATGCCGGGTTGTCTCGGCCTCGATGCGCTCTGGCAGATGGTCGGATTCTTTCTCGGCTGGAGTGGCGGCGAAGGTCCGGGCCGCGCACTCGGTAGTGGCGAACTAAAGTTCACCGGACAGGTGCTGCCGCATATCCGCAAAGTCGTTTACAGTGTCGACATCAAGCGGGTGATGCGTTCGAAGCTGTGGCTTGGCATCGCCGACGGGTCGCTTTCGGCCGACGGCGAGACTATCTACCGGGCCAAGGACCTCAAAGTCGGTCTGTTCAAGCAAACCGCGCAGCCTGTCGGCGGTTAGATGGATTGGAGTCCCTGCGGCGCGCGTTGCGCTGCAGCAGGGCCGTGGGAGTGAAGAGGCGATCATGAGACGGGTTGTTGTCACCGGGATGGGGATCGTCTCCGCGATCGGAAACAACACGCAGGAAGTGTTGGCGAGTCTGCACGACGCCAAGTCGGGCATCTCGCGCGCCGAAAAGCACGCCGAGCTGGGATTCCGCTCGCAGGTGCAGGGTGCGCCGTCGCTCAATCCGGCGGAGATCGTGGACCGCCGCGCGATGCGCTTCCTCGGCGAAGGTGCTGCGTGGAATCACGTCGCGATGGAGCAGGCGCTGCCGATCGGG
>NZ_BADD01000075.1 GCF_000333455.1 Rhodopseudomonas sp. B29 | reverse complement strand
CGCGTTGCTGCTGATCCCGCTCGGTCTGATCCTGATCGTGTTCTCGGTCGCCAACCGTCACCTCGTCACCGTGTCGTACGATCCGCTGGAGACCGGCGCACCGCTCGGCTCCATCCAGCTGCCGTTGTTCGTGGTGATCATCGCCTCGGCGATCCTCGGCGTTATCGCCGGCGGCATCGGCACCTGGATCGGCCAGCGCCGCTGGCGTCGCGCAGCTCGCCGGCATCAGGCCGAGGCCATCGAGGCCAAGACGCAGCTCTCCAATCTGCGCGCCAGCATCGTTAGCCCGGCTCCGAGCGAGCCGAAGCGGTTGTTCCTGGAGCAGAGCTCGACCCGAGACAAATATCGCGCGGCGTCGTAAGACAGCACTGTCTCGCCGGGCACCTCCCTTAGATCCCCGGCCTAACCGTCTGCGAGCCATGTCCGTCATCGTCAAAATTTGCGGTCTGTCGACCGCCGATACGCTCGAAGCCGCGATCACCTCCGGCGCCGACATGGTCGGCTTCGTGTTCTTCCCGGCCTCGCCGCGCCATCTCGACATCGATTTCGCCGATAGCCTCGGCCGTCAGGTCCGCAGCCGCGCCGCCAAGGTGGCGCTCACTGTCGACGCCGATGACGATCTGCTCGATGCTATCGTCGAACAGCTCCGGCCCGACTGGTTTCAATTCCACGGTTCCGAGAGTCCTGATCGGCTGCGCTCGATCAAGCGCATCTATGGCCTGCCGGTGATGAAAGCGCTGCCGGTCTCCACCGCCGCCGACCTCGCCGCCGTGAACAACTATGCGGGCGTCGCCGACCGCATCCTGTTCGATGCCAAGCCGCCCAAGGACGCCACGCGGCCGGGCGGCCTCGGCGCCAGCTTCGATTGGGAACTGCTGCGCAACTTGGACATCGCAGCCCCGTACCTTGTTTCCGGCGGCATCAGCGCCCACAACGTCGCCGAGGCGCTGCTTGTGACCAAAGCACACGGCGTCGATGTCTCCTCCGGTGTCGAGACCGCTCCCGGCGTCAAGGACGTCGGTCTGATCCAGGAATTCATTCGCGCCGCGCGCGCCAGCGAGTAACCAACGACATGAACCAGCAGCCTCCGCCGAACTCATTCCGCGCCGGACCCGACGACCGCGGCCATTTCGGCAATTTCGGCGGCCGCTTCGTCGCCGAAACGCTGATGCCGCTGATCCTCGATCTGGAGAAGGCCTACGCCGAAGCCAAGGCGGATCCGGCGTTTCGCGCCGAGATGGACGGCTATCTCAAGAACTATGTCGGCCGCCCGTCGCCCTTGTATTTTGCCGAGCGCCTGACCGATCACTTCGGCGGCGCCAAGATCTACTTCAAGCGCGAAGACCTCAATCACACCGGCGCTCACAAGGTGAACAACGTGCTCGGCCAGATCATGCTGGCCAAGCGCATGGGCAAGCCGCGCATCATCGCCGAGACCGGCGCCGGCATGCACGGCGTCGCCACCGCGACGATGTGCGCCAAGTTCGGGCTCGACTGCGTGGTCTATATGGGCGCGGTCGATGTCGACCGGCAGCAGCCCAACGTGCTGCGCATGCGCGCGCTCGGCGCCGAAGTCCGCCCCGTCACCTCCGGCGCCAACACGCTGAAAGACGCGATGAACGAGGCGCTGCGCGACTGGGTCACAACGTGCACGACACCTTCTACTGCATCGGCACCGTCGCCGGTCCCGCATCCTACCCGATGATGGTCCGCGACTTCCAATGCGTCATCGGCAATGAAGTGCGTGAGCAGATCATGGCGGCCGAAGGCCGGCTGCCGGACTCGCTGATCGCCTGTATCGGCGGCGGATCCAACGCGATGGGCCTGTTTCATCCCTTCCTCGACGACCGCGATGTGGCGATCTACGGCGTCGAAGCCGCCGGTCATGGCCTCGACAAACTACACGCCGCCTCGATCGCCGGAGGCCGGCCGGGCGTGCTGCATGGGAATCGCACGTTCCTGCTGATGGACGCCGACGGCCAGATCGAGGAAGCGCATTCGATCTCCGCCGGTCTCGACTATCCGGGCATCGGCCCCGAGCACGCCTGGCTGCACGAAGTCGGCCGCGTCAATTTCATGTCCGCCACCGACACCGAGGCGCTCGACGCCTTCAAGCTGTGCTGCCGCCTCGAAGGCATCATCCCGGCGCTGGAGCCGGCCCACGCCCTCGCCAAGGTCGCCGAACTGGCGCCCAAACTGCCGAAGGATCACCTGATGGTCGTCAACATGTCGGGCCGCGGCGACAAGGACCTCGCCTCGGTCGCCGAGCATCTCGGGGGCAAGTTCTGATGACCACGCGTATCGACAACCGCTTCGCGCAGCTCGAGCGCGAGGGCCGCCCGGCCTTCGTCACCTTCGTGATGGCGGGCGATCCCGATCTCGCAACCTCGCTGAAGGTCATCCAGGCGCTGCCGGCGGCCGGCGCCGACATTATCGAGATCGGCATGCCGTTCACCGATCCGATGGCGGACGGTCCTGCAATCCAGGCTGCGGGGCTGCGCGCGCTCAAGGCCGGCACGACGCTGCGGAAGACGCTGGCGCTGATCGCCGATTTCCGGAAGTCCGACGACGCCACGCCGATCGTGCTGATGGGCTACTACAACCCGATCTACATTTACGGCGTCGATGCGTTCCTGGCCGACGCCAAGGCGGCTGGCGTCGACGGGCTGATCATCGTCGATCTGCCGCCGGAGGAAGACGAGGAGCTGTGCCTGCCGGCGATGCGGGCCGGCATCAACTTCATCAGGCTGGCGACGCCCACCACCGACGACAAGCGGCTGCCGGCGGTGCTCGCTAACACCTCGGGTTTCGTCTACTACGTGTCGATCACCGGCATCACCGGCGCGGCCTCGGCCGATGCCGGCGCGGTCGGCACTGCGGTGGCGCGGATCCGACGGCATACCAAGCTGCCGGTCTGCGTCGGCTTCGGTATCCGTACTCCCGAGGCGGCGCGCGCCATCGCCGCTCAGGCCAGCGGCGCGGTCGTCGGCACCGCGCTGGTCGACGCGCTCGCCAAAAGCCTCGACGCCGAAGGCCGCGCCACCGCCAAGACCGTCAGTGCCGTGGCCGATCTGGCGGCGTCGCTCGCCGCCGGCGTTCGCGGCGCCAAACAGGCGGCTGAATAACCTCATCCGGGAGTTGGGCTGGACGGAGCACACTTCCGCCGCCATATCCCGGCAACACAGAACCCAGCCGGCGCCCAGATCGGGCCGCGGCGCGGAGCCAAGCGATGAACTGGTTGACCAACGTCGTCCGTCCCAAGATCCGCAACATGCTGCGGCGCGAGACGCCGGAGAATCTCTGGATCAAATGTCCGGATACCGGGCAGCTGGTGTTCTACAAGGACGTCGAGCAGAACCAGTTCGTCATCCCGGGCTCGAACTATCACATGCGCATGGGCGCGATGGCGCGGTTGCGGTCGATCTTCGACAACGAGACCTGGTACGACGTCGCCGTTCCCGATGTGACGCCCGACCCGCTGAAATTCCGCGACGAGCGCCGCTACGTCGATCGCATCAAGGACGCCCGGACCAAGACCGGCGCCAATGACGCCGTGAAGGTCGGCTTCGGCAAGGTCGACGGCGCCGCCGCCGTCGTCGCCGTGCAGGATTTCGATTTCATGGGCGGCTCGCTCGGCATGGCGGCCGGCGAGGCGATCATCCGCGGCATGGAGCTGGCGGTCGAGAAGAAGTCGCCTTTCATCATGTTCGCCGCTTCGGGCGGCGCCCGCATGCAGGAAGGCATCCTGTCGCTGATGCAGATGCCGCGCACCACCGTGGCGGTGCAGATGCTGCGCGAGGCCAAGCTGCCCTATATCGTGGTGCTGACCAATCCGACCACCGGCGGCGTCACCGCGTCCTACGCGATGCTCGGTGACATCCATCTGGCCGAGCCCGGCGCGCTGATCGGCTTCGCCGGCGCCCGCGTCATCGAACAGACCATCCGCGAGAAGCTGCCGGATGGCTTCCAGCGCGCCGAATATCTCAAGGACCACGGCATGGTCGACATGGTGGTGCACCGCCACGACCTGAAGCCGACGCTGGCCCGGCTGTGCCGCATCCTCACCAAGACGCCGGTCGAGGTCGTCGTCGCGCCGCGCGCCGAGAATGACGACATCACGCCGGAGCTCGAAGCCATCGAGCGCACCGACGACGCCATCCCGGCGCTGCCGCCGGAGCCGCCGGCCCCCGCCACGCCGGCCTCCACCGCGCCGCAGGCGTGAGCGACGCCGCCGCGCCGGTTCAGCTCGGCCAAATCCGCGCCCGCCTGGCGCGGCTGCATCCGCAGCGCATCGATCTGACGCTGGATCGCATGCAGCGGCTGCTGACGGCGCTGGGCCATCCCGAGCGCCGGCTGCCGCCGGTGATCCATGTCGCCGGCACCAACGGCAAGGGCTCCACGGTCGCCTTCCTGCGCGGCATCGGCGAGGCCGCAGGGCTACGCACCCATGTCTACACCTCGCCTTTTCTGGTCCGCCCCAACGAATGCGTCCGCCTGGCCGGCAAACTTGTCAGCGACGACGAGCTTATCGCCGCGCTGACGCATTGCGAGCGCATCAACGCCGGCGCGCCGATCACGCTATTCGAGATCGAAACCGCCGCCGCGCTGCATCTGTTCGCGCAGCATCCGGCCGACGTCCTGCTGCTTGAAGTCGGGCTCGGCGGACGGCTCGATTCGACAAACGTGATCGACGCGCCGCTCGCGTGCGTACTCACGCCTATCGGCATCGATCACACCGAATTTCTCGGCCCAACGCTCGCCGACATCGCTGGCGAGAAGGCCGGCATCATCAAGCGCGGCACGCCCGTCGTCGTCGCCGAGCAGCGCGACGACGCCATGCGGGTGATCGAGGACGTCGCCAAGCGGCTGCGCGCGCCGCTGTTCGCCCAAGGCCAGCACTGGCACGTCCATCTCGAACACGGCCGCCTCGTCTATCAGGACGACAACGGCCTGCTCGATCTCACCGCGCCGAAACTGTTCGGCCGCCACCAAATCGACAATGCCGGCCTGGCGATCGCGACGCTGCGCGCGCAGACGCATCTGCGCATCGATCAAGCCGCCTATCAGGCCGGCTTGTTAGCGGCAGAATGGCCGGCGCGAATGCAGCGGCTGACCTCCGGCAAACTGCTCGACCTCGCTCCCGCCGGCTGCGAACTCTGGCTCGACGGCGGCCACAACGCCGACGGCGGCCGCGTCGCCGCCGCGGCGCTGGGCGATCTCGAAGAGCGCGTATCAAGGCCGTTAGTGCTGATCGCCGGCATGATGGCCAACAAGGACGCCGCGGCCTTCCTCGGCAATTTCACCGGCCTTACCCGTCATGTCGTCGCGGTGCCGATTCCAGAGCGCGAAGGCGCGATGGACCCGCAACGCCTCGCCGATGCCGGCCGCGCGCTCGAACTCCGTGTCGATATCGACGATAGCATTGAAGCGGCGCTGCGCCGCATCGCTGCGTTGGCCTACGAGCTGCCGCCGCGCATCCTGATTAGCGGATCGTTGTATCTGGCCGGACAGGTGCTGAAGGCGAACGGGACTTTGCCGAGTTAAAAACACTTACTACAAACTCAGCGTCGTCATCCTGAGGTGCGAGCGCAGCGAGCCTCGAAGGATGCGGCCACGCGGGGAGAGCTTGCCGAAGTACCTTGCGGCCCATCCTTCGAGGCTCGCCCTTCGGGCGAGCACCTCAGGATGACGGTGAGCGTGTAGTAAGGTCGAAAGAGCTATCACCCCTTCAACAACTTCATCGGATCAGCACTTTTCTGCTCCAGCTGATCCATCGTACATTGCGTCGGCGCCTTATCCGGCCGCCAACGCAGCAGGCTGGTGCCGTGGCGGAAGCGGCCGGCGGAGACGTGATCGTAGCAGACCTCGACGACGAGCTTGGGTTTGAGCGGTTGCCACTGTGCCGAGCGGTCCGTGGACCAGCGGCTCGGGCCGCCAGGCGCGTTGCCGGTGAAGCCTTTGCCGCCGATCAGCTTCTCCAGCTTCTCGGTCAGCGCCGGCTTCTCGGCTTGTTTGAGGCCGGAGGTGAAGCCGACGTGATTGAGCCGGCCTTCGTCGTCGTACAAGCCGAGCAGCAGCGAGCCGACGACGTCGCGTCCTTTCAGCTTCGCGCTGGCGTAGCGGAAGCCGCCGATGACGCAGTCGGCGCTGCGATAGTGCTTGATCTTCTGCATGCCGTCGCGATTGCCGGATTGGTACGGCAGATCGATGCGCTTGGCGATGACGCCGTCGCAGCCGCCGCCGGCCTGCGCCAGCCATTTGGCGGCAACCTTGATATCAGTGACAGCCGGCGACAGCCGAAAGGTCGGATGACCCTTGAATTGCGCCTTGGCGAAGGCTTCGAGCGCAGGACGACGCTCGCTCATCGGCTGCGCGGCCAGCTGGCCGTCGCGCGGATCGGCCAGCAGATCGAATACCAGCAGCAACGCCGGCGTCTCGGCCGCGAGCTTCTTGACCCGGCTGGCCGCCGGATGAATCCGCTGCAGCAGATCGTCGAACGAAAAGCCGCCGTCCTGCGGCACGACGATCTCGCCGTCGAGCACGAAGCGCGCGGCCTTGAGCTCGAGCGCGGAGGCGATCAGGTCGGGGAAGTAACGACCGAGGCTCTGGCCCGACTTCGACCACAGCTCGACCTCGTCGCCGCTGCGGATCAGCAGGCAGCGGAAGCCGTCCCACTTCGGCTCGTACTGCCACTCGGGCCCACGCGGAATGTCATCGACCGACCGCGCCTCCATCACCGCCAAGGGCGCAGCACTTTTCGTGATGGGTGACTTCCGCACAGCCACGATACGAACTCACTCGTTACTAACCGGCCTATCCCCGTCATTGCGAGGAGCGAAGCGACGAAGCAATCCAGTGCAGTGCACGGAGTTGGATTGCTTCGCTCCGCTCGCAATGACGGAGGTGGCTCACTGCCATAAACGCAAAACGGCCGGCGAAGCGCCGGCCGTTTCAGAACGTTCAGGTCGTGCGGTGGTTCAGACCGCCGCAGAGATCCACTGCTGCAGCTTGGCCTTGGGCGCAGCGCCGACTTGGCGCGAGGCCATCTCACCGCCTTTGAAGATCATCAGGGTCGGGATCGACATCACGCCGTACTTCGACGCCGTGACCGGGCTCTCGTCGACGTTGAGCTTGACGATCTTGACCTTGTCGCCCATCGCGCCGGAGATCTCGTCGAGCGCCGGGGCGATCATGCGGCACGGGCCGCACCATTCGGCCCAGAAATCCACCACCACGGGTCCTGTCGCCTTGAGAACTTCGGCTTCGAAATCGGAGTCGGACACCTTACCAACGGCCATTGGATACCTCGTGGAAGCGGATGAGAGCGCGGGAGGGAATCGCGCCGGGATGATGCCAGGAACGTATGAACGCACTGGGGCGCGGTCAAGCCGGCGTCAGATCGGCCTGCTCGGCGTCCAGCGCAGAGGCTGAAAGCTCCATGATTTCAGGTGCTTCGGTCCAGAGCAGGGCGGCGCGGACGATTCGCGGGGGATAAAGCCGGGCCAGCACCGCGCGGTAACGGGCGAGTTGGCGCCGATAGGCCGGCGGCACCTCCGCCTCGCTGCGCGGCGGCGACTGGTTGGTCTTGTAATCGACGATCAAAACCTCGGACGGTGTCACCACCAGCCGATCGATCTGGCCCGACACCACCACCGGCGCGCCGCGATAGCGCAGCCGGCCGATGATCGGCACCTCGGCGCGGCTGCCGGGCGCGAACACGGCGGCGAATCGCGGATCGTTCAGCAATCCCAGCACCTGCCCGGCCAGCGCGTCGCGATCGGCGGGGTCCCAATCCTTGGCATTACGGGCGAGGAAGCGTCGCGTCGCCGTATCGCGGTCCGCTTCGGCGATGTCCGGCAGCGACTGCAGCAACCGGTGCACCAGCGTGCCGCGCAACAAAGCACGCGCCCGTTGTTCAGAGGACTCCCCGGCGCGGATGCGGCGGTGATCCTGATCGTCATCGTCGGACGGGCGCAGCACGCCCTCGGCGCGGCGCAGCGGCGCGGCCGGCGTGTGCAGCCAGTCGGGCAGGACCACCGGCACCGCAGCCGTCTTGGCCTGCTCGGGCGCGCCGGTCTCGCCGAGGGTGTCGCCCGGCCGGGCATAGCGCTTGACCACGCCGTCGGGCGGCGGCACCGCCGTCATCTCAAGGCCCGAGGTCTCCAGCCCCTTGCTGATCAGATCGTACCAGGACAACGGCCGCACCTCGTTGCGGTTGCCCGGCAGGCAGCCGCCGACGATCAGGCGATCGGCGGCGCGCGTCATCGCCACATACAGCAGCCGGCGATATTCGTGCTCGGTGTCCTCGATCATCGCGGCGCGGGCTTCGGCGACGTGCTGCGGATCGTCGGCTTTGCGCCCGGCCCACACCATCGCGCCGGCGGCGCCGGGCGCGGCGTTGCCGCTCGGCAGCCGGATCAGATTGAGCCGCTGATTGTCGGCCGGCGACGACGCCGTATCGATCAGGAACACGACCGGCGCCTCGAGGCCCTTGGCACCGTGCACGGTCATGACGCGGACTTCGTCGCGCTTGATCTCCATGTCGCGCTTGATCTCGGTGTCGGCGGCGCGCAGCCAGGCCGTGAAGCCTTGCAGTGACGGTGCCGCCTTCTGCTCGTAGCTCAGCGCCAATTCGAGAAACTCGTCGAGCGCGTCGTTGGCCTCGGGCCCCAGCCGCTTCAGCATGCGAGCGCGACCGCCATCGCCGCCGAGCAGCCAGGCGTAGAAGCCGAACGGCGTCTCGGCCTGCGCCCGTACCGCATAGGCGTCGAGCCGATCGGAGACGAGTTTGTACTTCGGCGTGCTCGCCGCGTGGGTGCGCAAGGCATCGCGCAGCGAAGCTTTGCGCTGCCACGCCAGCGCGAACAGATCGTCGTCGTCCAACCCGAACAGCGGGCTCTTCAGCGCGGTCGCCAGCGCCAGATCGTCCTGCGCCAGCAGCAGCGCGTCGGCGAGATTCATCAGGTCGATGATCGCAATGTGCTCGGTCAGCTTGAGCCGGTCGGCGCCGGCGACAGGGACGCTGCTCTGCTTCAGCGCCTGGATCACAGCATCGAACACCGCGCCGCGGCGGCGCACCAGGATCAGCACATCGCCATAACGCAGCGGACGGCGATCACTGACCGGCCCGGTCAGCGTGCGGCTCGCGATCAGCGACGAGATTTCCGTCTGCACCTTGTGGGCTAGCCGCACCTCGGGGCTGGTCTCCGCCACCGCATCGAATGGAGCCTGCCAGCCTTCGATCTCCTGGCGTTCGTCGGGCACTTCCAGCGGCCATAGGTCGATCAGACTCGGCCCGGCGGTCGGCAGCGAGAGGTGGACCGGATAGGCGTTTTCGGCGTGGATACTGCGGTAGATTTCGGGCTCGTGAAACACTTGGTCGACCGACTGCAGGATCGCAGCGCCGGAGCGGAACGAGTAGTTGAAAGCGACCTTTTCGAAATTCAGCCCGGCGCCGTGGAAGCGGCGCTGCAACTGGTCACGCCGCTCAGCGAATTCCTTGGGCACCGCGCCCTGGAACGAAAAGATCGATTGCTTCTCGTCACCGACCGCGAAGATGGTACGCTTCGCTCCGTCGCGCGCTCCTTCGCCGGAGGTGAACTCGGCGATCAGATGCGCGACGATGTCCCATTGCTTCGGACTCGTATCCTGTGCCTCGTCGATCAGCACATGATCGACGCCGCGGTCGAGCTTGAAATGCACCCAGCCGGCAGCGCCGTCATCGAGCAGCGCCAGCGTTTTGTCGATCAGGTCGTCGTAGTCGAGCAGCCCGCGCTCGCGCTTCTCCCGCGCGATGCGGCCGGCGACGTCGGCGGCGATCACCAACAGCGCTCGGGTGCGCTCGCGCATGCGCAGGGCGCGACGACGTTCGACCAGGCCTTCGACCCGTCCCGCTTCGCGCAGCATCGTCTCGGCCAGCACCGGCACGGCGTCGGCGAGCTTCTTGGTGACGAAGCTTTTGCGCAGCGTCTGTTCCTTGGTGAAGAACAGCTCGAAGTACTTCTGAATCTGCTCGGCGCCGGTGAGCGTCAACGCGGCGCGCAGTCGCTTGGCCTGATCGCAATCGGTTTTGCTGCCGCTCTCGAACGCCGCTGCGATGTCGCCCCACCGCGACCGCGGCAGATGCGGTCCATCGACGATATCAGCATCGGCTGCTTCGCAACTATCATCGGCCGCGACACCGAGCGTCGCCGACAACTGCGCCATCGCGCCGTCAACACCACCGTTTTGGGCGATCCAGGCGAGGAAGCGGTCGCGGCTCATGCAGGCTTCCTGCACCACCTCGCGGAACGTGATATCGGCGGCGCTGGTCATCGCGAACGACAGCGCGCGGCCGGCGGCGCTGTCAGGCGCGTTGGCTGCCTCGAGCAGCACCGCCAGGCTGGCGCGCTCCATCAGGTCGTTCTGATCGCGATCGTCCAGCACGCTGAAGCGCGCCGGCACGCCGGCCTCGAACGGAAACTGTTGTAACAGCCGCGTGCACAGCGCGTGGATGGTCTGCACCTTGAGCCCGCCGGGCGTCTCCAGCGCACAGGCGAACAGGCTCCGCGCCTGCGCCAGCACTGACGGCCCGACCGATTGGACGCCAGTCGCCCGGATCGCAGCCGTCAGCTCCTCATCGCCGAGCGTCACCCAGCGGCCCAGCGTGGTGAACACCCGCTCGGCCATGTTGGCGGCGGCAGCCTTGGTGAAAGTGATACACAGGATGCGCTCGGGCGAGACGCCGTCGAGCAACAGGCGGATCACGCGCTGGACCAGGACGTGCGTCTTGCCCGAACCGGCATTGGCCGAGACGAACACCGACGCCGAGGGATCGGAGGCGAGGATCTGCCGTGCGGTCGCTTCAGGCGGGATGATACGCGGGCCGCTCATCGGACTTCGTCTCCTCGGCCGCCGGCCGCCGACCATTCCTTGATGCGCGCCAGGTCGTCATAGGTGCCGTAGCGCTGCGACCACATCGTCAGCACCAGCGAACGATAGGGCTGCGCCTCGTCGTCGAAGCGGCGGATCAGCGCCTCCAGCTTGGCGCGCGCTTCCGCCGCCGCCTCGTCCGGAGGCTGCGGCGGATCGCTGCGGTTGACCTTCAGTTCGAGCACGCGCGGCTCGCCCGGCGGCGTGTTGCCGCTGAGCCGGACGTAAGTCAGTTCGCCGACCGAGGCGCCGGCATCGACGCCCTCGAAGCCGCCGGCGCGCAGGATCGCGGCTTCCAGCGTGAGCTGCGGCGACAGACCGAGTCGCACCTGCTTGTTGCTCGGCGGCGCTCCGGTCTTGTAGTCGAGAATGGCGTAGTCGCCGCTTTGGCGCTGCTCGATACGATCGGCCCGTGCGGTGAGCACGAAGCTGCGGGTGGCATCGAGCGGAATCGCAATCCTGCCCTCCTGCTCGGCGATGATGCGGACCAGATCGGCGCGGCGCTCGCGCTCCCAATTGGCGAACCAGGCGGCAATGCGCTCGAACCGCGGCCACCACAGCGCGCGCGCTTCCGGATGCTGCATCAGCGGCGCGAAGTAGTTCGCGCCGATCTTGCGCAGAATCTGGTCTGCATCATCGGGCAGATTGTCGGCATAGGTTTGCGTGAATTCACCGAGCGCAGCGTGGATCGCCGAGCCACGATCCGCCGCCGACAGCGGCATGCCGACCGGATCGAGCGGCGACAATCTCAAGATGTACTTCGCGTAGATCGTGTAAGGATCGCGCAGCCAGTCTTCGATAGCGGTGACGGGAAGCCTGATCGGCCGCGCCTCACGCGGCGGCTTCGGTTGAGGCTGGCTGATCGGCACGACCTTGTCCGGCTGATCAAGCGCCAGCGCCAAGTTGAGATAGCGAGTGCCGCGCGCCTTCATGGCTTCCCAGCGCGCTTTGCCGGCGACGGCTTCGAGCCGATGCAGGAAGCGCGACGCCACCGCCGGCGCTCCACCGACCTTGCCGGCATGGCTGACGATCACCTCGTCGGCACACAGCAGCTGCGCGAAGTCGTGCGCAGACAGGCCGATGCGGCGCTCGGGCAGATCGAGTTTCAACTCGTGGCGCATCGGCCGGCTCAGCCACGGATCGACCCGCGGCGCTGGCGGCCAGACGCCTTCGACCAGGCCGCCGAGCACGACACGATCGTGCCGCGTCAGCCGCGCTTCGAGCGGGCCGTAGATCCGGATCGGCGCCTCGGCGAGTTCGGCGCGGCGCACGGTGCGATCGCCGAACGCAGTCTCGAACACTTCGCGATAGTCGGCGGCGGGAACGACGAGGCCGCTCGGCTGATCGACCTGCGCGAGATCATCGAACGCACGCAACAGCGCACCGCCTTGCGGGCCGTCGAAGGCCTGCGCGACGCCGTCGTGATCCACCGAGAGCGCGAGGAGCACCTCGCGGTGCCGCTCACCCCACGCCGAGAAATCGCGCGGCGGCCCGGCGAAATCTTCCAGCGGTGCCAGCGCAGCGCGGAGCTGCGCGATCAGCGCCTGCGCTTCGTCGAGCGCATCGTCCTTCAGGCGGCATCGCGGCTCGCCGGGATGCAACGAACTGGCTTCGCCGCGTTTCAACTTGGTGAGTTCGACGCGAAACGTCGCGAACTCATTAGCCATGCCGACACACCCCGCCGGCGGCCGCGTGCCGCGCAGCACGGCGAGTTCGAGCACTTCGATCGCATGGCGCCAGCCGTGCTCGGCGCGGCCGAGCCGCAGCAGCGGATGCTTGAGCAGCGCCAGCAGCGTCGCCGGCTCGCAGCCGTGCAGCGCGGTCTCCGCAGCAAGCCGCGCGAAAATGCCGGCCTGGGTTTCGGTCAGCCGGTCACCGCCGGAATCGTCATAGGGCAGCTGCCAGCGGCCGAGCGAAGCGATGACCCGCCGCGCCAGCGCGCGGTCCGGCGTCACCAGCGCGGCCGATCGGCCCTGCTGATAGGCCTCGCGCAGGCACACGGCGATCGCCAGCGCCTCGATTTCCGAATTCGGCGCCTCGACCAGCGTCACGCCCCCGGTGCCCTCGCCGATGAGTCTGTCGATCTTGGCGTCGGCTAAGCGAGCCTGCCACGACGCGGTCGCCTGCGACGGCCGCATCGCCTCCGAGGCCAGAATCTCGCGGCCGTGGTGAAGGGCGACGCCGAGCGTTCGCACATCACGCCGGGTGATTTGCATGCGCTCGAGCAGGCCGTGCATCGCGTATTGCGGATGGTTCGGCGACGGCGGGGAGACCAGCCGGCCGCCCTGATCGTGCACCGCACCGATCGCCTGCCAGGCCGCATCGTCGAGCTCGTTATCGAGCCCCGGCAGCACCACGGCGCCGTGCGGCAGCCGGGCGATCGCGGTGAGCAGCTTGGCGGTCGCCGGCATCGAGCCGGTCGAGCCGGCGGCGATCACCGGACCGCCGCGCTGCGCCGCCAGCCGTTTGGCTTCGGCCTCGATCAGCAAATCGCGCCGCGCCGCCGGTTCGATCGCGCCGCGCGCTTGTAGTAGCGGCGGCCACACCTGGCGGGCGATCGAGAGGAATTGCAGCGTGAGTTGCCAGTAGCGGTCGAACGCATCGGGCACCAGCGCGTCGAGCTGTTCCCATGCGACCTGACGGGTGACGAGATCGTCGATCAGCCGCGCCAGATCTTCGGCCAGCGCCAGCGCCGAGGCCGGTCCGCTGATCACCAGCGGCGCCTGTTTGGGATCGCTCGGTTTCAGCTGCTTGGCCCAGGCGGCGATCAGTTGCGCCAGCAGCAGCCTTCGCTGCAAACCATCCAGCGCCGGTGCGATCTCCAGCTCGGCCACGCCCGACGCCGCCTGGGCGAACGCCAGTTCGTCCTCGTCGATATCGCCGAGCGCGACGATGCGCGGCAGCAGCGCGGCATCGCTGCCGAGCACTTCGAGAAACACTTCGCGTGCCATGCGCCCCGACCGGCGCGTCGGCAGATACAGCGTGGCGTCGGCCAGTCGCTCCGGCTGCGCACGCGCCGAGAAGCCCTCGACCAACTCGCCGTCGATCAAGGCCACAATGGTCGTGCGCAGGAACGGCGCGGAGGGCGGAACGCTGAAGACGTGCATTGAGTCCTGATTCGCTGATCAGGATTCATCATGCCACGCCGATGCGGCGAAAGGAGGTGGCGGGATCAGGCCACGCTGGCCAGATATGCGCGTTCTGCCGCCGCGACGGCGTCGGGCGTGCCGACATGCATCCACAGCCCGTCGAGCCGCAGCCCGAACAGCCGATGCGCCGCGCCGGCGCTGTCGAACTGCCGGGTCAGCGCAAATTCGCCCTCCGGCGAATCCTTGAAGATCGCCGGCGACAGGATGGCGACGCCCGCATAGACGAACGGCACCACCTCGTTTTCGCGGCGCTTGCGCAGCGAGCCGTCGGGAGCCATGGCGAAATCGCCTTTGCCCGCATAGCCGATGCTGCCCGCGGTCGGCGCCATCAGCAGCAGAATGTCCATCCGCGCCGGATCGAATGCTTCGGCGAGCCGCTCCAGATTCGGGCGGACGCCGTCGATCCACAGCGTATCGGCATTGAGATGATAGAACGGCTTGTCGCCGAGCAGCGGCAGCGCCTTCACCACTGCGCCGCCGGTGCCGAGCACCTGATCGCGCTCGTCCGAAATCGTCACGCGCGGCCGCTCGCGGCCGGCGACGTGATCGATGATCTGATCCGGCAGATAGTGCACGTTGACGACGGCCTCGGCGACGCCGGCCTCCGCGAGCTTGTCCAGCACGTGATCGAGCAGCGGCCGGCCGGCGACGCGCACCAGCGGCTTCGGCATATGGTCGGTCAAAGGACGCATCCGGACGCCGAAGCCGGCGGCCAGAACCATCGCTTTGTCGGGACGAACGGGCATGTTGGCGTGCCGAGGTGAGGACGACGCGGTCGGGACGGCCTGAGCCGGACGCGACAGTCCTGATGGTTGCATTCGAATCAAAGTGTATCACGCCCTGCGGGGCGGTCTATCGGAGGGCACCTTTGGGTAATGGCCCAACGTGACGACGATACGACATTTGGAGCCGCAGCCCGAGCGCGGCTAGCGAGTCACAAGTCTCAGGCGGCTTCGGTCGGCGCGCGCTGGGCCTGCTTCTTTTTCTTGTCGAGGCGCAGGAAGCTGACGCCGATCTGGTCGCCGTTCACCCAGCTCAATTCGCAGCGCCGATAGGCCAAGCCGGTCGACGACAACAGCAGGAAGAATTCCTTCAAATTGAGTCCTTCGACCGAACCTTCGATAGTCAGCTTGGCACCGGCTTCGGACACGTCTTCGAGCAGACACTGGCGCCGCCAGGTTCCGTCGATCGCCATCATCTGGGCGCGAATGCCACGTTCAAAAACCACGCGCCCATCGCTGTTGCGGCCGATCATCGTTTCCCTCGTTGGCTTCGGACGAACCGAAGAGACCTCGGGACACTACGAAGATGTCGCCTAAAAAGACGTAAAGCAGTCCGATACACTTAAGACGGTTCGGGCACATGGGTGCCGTACCATCGGCGGAACTCGGCGAGCGCCGGATGGGCCAGAGAGCGCCCAAGATAGTTCCAGATGCGCGGCTGGTGCTTGAGATAATGCGGCTTGCCGTCCCGCCGGTTGAGACGCGCGAACGTGCCGAGCAATCTGGTGTTGCGCTGCGCCGACATCACCGCATAGGTCCAGGCGAAGCGCGCCACGTCGAACTCGGGTTCCGCCGCCTTGCGGGCCTTGAGGTAGCGGCCGAACAGCGACAGTTCGAGCGCTTCCGGCACGTCTATGCGCGCGTCCTGCAAGAGCGAGACGAGGTCGTAGGCGGCGGGGCCGAGCACGGCGTCCTGAAAGTCGATGACACCGACGCGGGCCGTGCCTTCGCGGTCGCCGAGCCAGATCAGATTCGGCGAGTGATAGTCGCGCAGCACCCAGGTGCGAGGCTCGGCGGTGACGTCGTCCAATAGCATCCGCCACATCACGGTGAACTCGCCGCGCCGCGCATCGGACAGCGGCGCGCCGCGATCGGGCAGATACCATTCGGGCATCAGCCCGACTTCGATCAGCATCGCGTCGGTTTCGAACACCGGAATGGCGTAGTTCTCGCGCGCACTCAGCGCCAGCACTTCCGGCAGCGTACGGCTGTGCAGGGTCGCGAGCAGATCGGTCGCCGCCTGATAGCGCTCGATGATCGGCGCCGGCGGCGTGCCTTCGACGAAGCTGGCGGCGCCGAAATCCTCGGTGATCAGCAGACCTGCATCGAGATCGGCGCTCAGGATCGCCGGGGCCGAAACGCCGGCCTCGCGCAAACCTTCAGCGATCGCCACGAACGGGCGAACGTCTTCGGCCAGATGCACCGCGGCGCTGTAGCTCTTGCCGGCATAGAGCGCGGGACCGTCCGGACGGCGCGGCGCATTCATCAGGATGACGCTGCTGCCGTCCTTGAACATCCGCGCGTAGGACCGCGTCGACGCATCGCCCGGCATGTGCCGGCGTGCCGCATCCGCATAGCCGGCGGTCTCGATGAAACTGCGTAGCGCCGCCAGCCGCTCGACCTGTTTGGCGGCGGTGCCGTGGCCGGTGATCTCGGCCGCGCGCGCGTGCGGACCCAGCGCCGGCCGATGGCTGAAGGCGATGTCGATGCGATCGTCGGGGAGCGAGCCGGCGGCGCGCTCGGGCCACTCGATCAGCACCACCGTGGCGTCGGGCGGCGGCAGCAGGCCGATTTCTTCGAGCTCCGACGCATCCTCGATGCGATACAGGTCGGCGTGCAGCAGCGGATAAGGCGGCAGCTCGTAGCTCTGCACCAGCGTGAAGGTCGGGCTCGGCACTTCGAGCTCGTCGTCGTTGGCGAGATAGCGGATCAGCGCGCGCGCCGCGGTGGTCTTGCCGGCGCCGAGATCGCCCGACAGCGTGATGACATCACCAGGGCGGATCAACAGCGCGACTTCGGCCATCAGATGCGCGGTCGCGCTTTCGCCGGCAAGTGCGACCGAGAATGTCGCGGGCGCGTTCATTCGGCGGCGTTACGCTGCGCGGTCTGCTCGATCGGGAACTCGCAGGTCACCGACGTGCCCCGGCCCGCCACCGTATCGACCAGCACCTTGCCGCCGTGCAGTTCGACGAACGAGCGCACCAGCGACAGGCCGAGCCCGGCGCCGCGATGCCGCGAACCCTCGGAATGGCTCTCGAACATGTCGAACATCTTGTCCTTCACGCCTGCCGCGATGCCGGGGCCGGAGTCGGACACGGTGAAGCTGACCTTGTCGGACGACTTGCGGACGACAAGCCGCACCGCCGTGTTGGGCGGCGAGAAATCCACCGCATTGGCGAGCAGATTGTACAGCACCTGCACGACCCGGCGCTCGTCGCCGACAAAGCTGCCGATCGACGGATCGGCGTCAACCTGGAGCGCGATGTGATCGCGCGCCAGCCGGTCCTGCACGCCTTCGGTGGCCTGCTCGATGGCGCTACGGACATTGACCTGGCCGAGATTGAGCGCCATCGCGCCGGCGTCGATCGACGCCAGATCGAGAATGTTGCTGATGATCGCCATCAGCACATTGGTCGAGGCCGTGATGTAGTTGACGTATTCGGCCTGCTTGGGAGTCAGCGGCCCCGTCGAGGAATCGTTGAGGAAGTGCGCGAAGCCGATGATCGAGGTCAGCGGCGAGCGCAGCTGGTAGGAGACGTGATTGACGAAGCCGATCTTGATGCGGTCGGCGGTTTCCAGCGCCTCGTTGCGCTCGCGCAGCGCGCGCTCGACATTTTCGGCGTCGGTGATGTCCTGGAAGGTCAGCATCGTGGCGCCGTCGGGCAGCGGCATGGTGCGGCACGACAGCACGCTGCCGTCCTTGCGCTCGATCTTGAGCAGCACGTGACGGCGATCGTCGATGCCGGTGATGGCGCCGCGCAGCGCCTGCCAGAACACCGCGTCGTCGTAGAGCGGCCGGCACCAGGCCTCGACGGCCTCGATATGCGGCTCGGTCTTCAGCGCATCGGTCGACAGCTGCCACATCCGCGCGAACGGCGGGTTGAACAGCTGCGCGCAGCCGTTGGAGCCGAACACTGCGACGGCTTCGGACAGATTATCCAGCGTCTCGCGCTGCACGTCGATCAGGCCGCCGTAGCGGCGCCGCAGGTCGAGGCTTTCGGTGACGTCGTCGAACAGATAGGTGACGCCCCCCTCGGGGTTTGGCGTGGTGACGATCGACAGTGCGCGGCCGTCCGGCAAGTACCAGACGTGCTTCTCGGGCTCGACCGCGTGATAGGCCTCGTGCAGCTTGGCCTTCCAGGCGCGGAAGTCGCGTTCTTCGGGCAGCTTGCGGGCGGCGCGCAGCCGGTCGAGCACGCTGGAATCGTCCGGATTGGAATCCAGGAAGGTGCGATCGAGGTCGAACAGCTTGCGATAGGAGTCGTTGTAGAACGCCAGCCGGCGCTGGCCGTCGAACACCGCGACGCCCGACGACAGCTGATCCAGCGTGCGGCGATGCGCTTCGGCCATGCGCTCCAGCGCGGCGTGCAGCTCGGCGGCCTCGGAGGCGTCGACCGCGATGCCGGCGCTGCCGCCGCTGACTTTGAGCGCGCGCACGTCGTAGAACCGCCGCTCGCCGCCGACCACGATCGGCAGGCGGCCGGCGAAGTCGGTGTTGTCGGCGAGCGCCCGCGCCATCGCGGCGCGGCCGGCACTGTCGAGCAGTTCAAGATTGCGGCCGATCGCGTCGGCCGAATTCGTTGCGTCGGTGGCGCGCGCATAGGCGTCGTTGGCGAAGGCCAGCGCGCCGTCGGCGCGGCGCGTCCAGATCGGCCACGGCGCCGCCACAGCGAAGCCGCGCAGCATCTCGGTCTCGTCCTGCAGGGCGCGCAGCCGAAGCGAGGTCTCGGCCAGATCGCGGCGCAGACCGGCGAGATCACGGATGCGCACTACGGCCTGTCCGCCGACCGCGCGGCCCATCGCCTCGATGGCGCGGCCGCCGGAGGTGACGAGATTGAGCACAAAGCTCTCGCCCTGATCGAGCAGCCGATCGACCGCATGGTCCATCTGCAGCGCCGGCTCGGGCGGCAGCCACGTGCCGAAGGCGAGGACGCGCTGCGGCTGGCTGGCCTGGACCTCGGGCGGCAGCACGAGAGCGGTGTCGCCCGAGATCTGCGGGCGGCTGTCGCCGGCCGGCCACGAGATCAGCACCTGCGGCTCGGCGAACAGCAGCGCGCGGAAGCGGTCGGCTTCGGCCTGGAGATTCTGGACATCGGTGCGCAGCCGGGTCTCTTGCGCTGCGGCGCGCAGCCGCGTGCGCATCAGCAGCAGCGCCGAGATCACCGAGAAGCCGAACACCGCGAACGCCAGAGCCAGCGTCACGGTTTCCTGGCGATCGAGCGCATAGCCGAACGGCGCCACCAGCGTGGCGCCGGCTTCGTCCGCCGCGAAGGCCTGCGAATTCAGCGCGAGTACAGTCGCGCCCGCGACGCCGCGCACCAGCGACGTGCACGACAAGCAGGTCCGACGCATCGACCCCAATACGTCCGACATGGATTGCCCCAACCGTACGACGACGCACCGGATGCGTGCGTAGCGTCGCCGAATCAGGCGACAATATCGCGTTCGTGACTCTGCCGGTAAGAGTCCAGACCGTGAACGCCGCGCGTCAGCGCCGTGAACGGCCGGACTATATTTTTCGCGCGCGAATCCGCCGCTTGTTGACACAAAATCTGGTGGCGCTTCGCGGTTCTGCTTAGCGACCGGTGGAGCCGAAGCCGCCGGCACCGCGAGCGGTCTCGGACAACTCGGCGACGACGCTGAGTTCGGCGCGCGCCACCGGCGCCAGCACGAGCTGGGCAATGCGCTCGCCGCGCCGCACCGTGAACGGCTCGGCGCCGTGATTGATCAGCACCACGCCGATCTCGCCGCGATAGTCCGCATCGACCGTGCCGGGCGAATTGAGCACGGTAACGCCGTGGCGAGCCGCTAGGCCGGAGCGCGGTCGCACCTGCGCCTCGGTGTTCTCGGGCAGCGCGATGGCGATGCCGGTCGGCACATGCGCGTAGTGGCCGGGCGCCAGCACCAGCGGCGCATCCTGGGCGATGGCGGCGACGAGGTCGAGGCCGGCCGCGTGCGCGGTCTGATAGGCCGGCAGCGGCAGGCCGTCGGCATGGGGCAGTTGCTGAATCTGAACGGACAATGTCTTAGTCATCGGCAGTTACTTCGTCGGTTGTGGCATGGCGGACCGGTTCGGCGAGCGCGTCGGCGACACGCGCGACGAGGCGCGTGGCGACTTCGCCTTTTGCCATGACGGGCCACGATTCGACATTGATCTCGTCACCGGCTTTCTTGAGCAGATGCACGGTGTTGCGGTCGCCGCCCATGACGCCGCCGGCGGGCGAGACGTCGTTGGCGACGATCCAGTCGCAGCCCTTGCGGGCGATCTTGGCACGGGCGTTGGCGATCAGGTTCTCGGTCTCGGCCGCGAAGCCGATCACCAGTGCTGGCCGCCGGTCGGTCAGCTTGGAAATCGTCGCCAGGATATCGGGATTCTCGGTGAGCTGCAGCGGCGGCGGGCCGCCGGCGCCCTTCTTGATCTTCTGGTCGCCCTCATGGGCGACACGCCAATCCGCCACCGCGGCGGCAAAGATCGCCACGTCGGCCGGCAGCGCCGCCTCAGTCGCCGCCAGCATCTCGCGGGCCGATTCGACTTTGGTCAGCTTCACCCCATCGGGCGCACGCAGATCGACCGGACCCGAGATCAGCACCACCTCGGCGCCGGCCGCAGCCGCGGCTTCGGCGATCGCGTAGCCCTGTTTGCCGGACGAGCGGTTAGCGATGTAGCGCACCGGGTCGATCGGCTCGTGGGTCGGACCCGCGGTGATCAGCACCCGCTTGCCGCGCATCGGCTGCGGCGCGGGGGGCATCAGAAGCGCCTGTGCGGCGGTGGCGATTTCGCTCGGCTCGGCCATCCGGCCGGTGCCGGCCTCGCCACGCTCGGCCATCTCGCCGGCATTGGGACCTACCATCACGACGCCGTCGCGGCGGAGCTGCTCGACGTTGCGCCGGGTGGCGGGGTTGCCCCACATCAGCGGGTTCATGGCCGGCGCCAGCAAGATACGGCGATTAGTTGCCAGCAGGATCGCGGTGGCGAGATCGTCGGCGTGGCCGCCCGCGACCTTGGCCATCAGGTCGGCGGTGGCGGGAGCGACCACGACGAGATCGCAGTCGCGCGCCAAGCGGATGTGGCCGGCATCGAACTCGCTCTGCGGATCGAACAAATCCGTGTAGCAGCGCTGATGCGACAGCGCGCTGGCGGTGAGCGGTGTGACGAATTGCTGCGCCGCCTTGGTCAGCACCACGCGAACGTCGAAGCCGCGCTCCTTCAGCCGCCGGATCAGGTCCATCGCCTTGTAGGCCGCAATGCCGCCGCCGACGATCAGCGTGACGCGGGCGCCCGAGGGATGGCCCTCGGGGACATCGCTCGGGACCGACTCGGCCGCTGCTTCGGCGTTTGACGGCGAGGCAACACCTCCGGGCCGGTTGAGGCAGACGTCGCGCAGGATGACGCGCAGCTCGTCTTCCATCGACCGGCCATTGCGCGCCGCGCGCTGGCGCAGCTCGGCTTTGAGGGCGTCGTCGATCTTGCGGATGGTCAGGTTTGCCATCCGACAAGCCTAGCTTATGCAGGCATTGCAAGCAACAAACGACTGCACTGCAGTCGTCACTGGGTCAGAACCGCGACAGCGCGATCAGCACGCCGATGAACGTCAAGGCGATGATCCAGGTGGCGATGGTCCGGCCCCGCGTCCGACGCCGCTCGGAGTGGCCGATCGCCGCGATGGTCTCGGGCGCCAGGACGAGGCCGTCCTTGGTCATGACTTCGAGCTGGTTCAGGACGGTCACGGCGCGGGTGACGATGGCGGGCAGGCCGGTGAGCGTGTAGCCGAGTTCGCCGACACCGCTGAGCGCGCCTTCGATCTTGCCGATCGGGCCGAGATTGCGCTCGATCCATTCGCGCACCACCGGATCGGCGACCTTCCAGATGTCGAGCTTGGGATCGAACGACCGCGCCACGCCTTCGACGACCACCATGGTCTTCTGCAGCAGGATCAGCTCCGGCCGCGTGCGCATGTCGAACAGCCCGGTGACCTCGAGCAGCAGCGTCAGCAGCTTGGCCATCGAGATTTCTTCGGCGGTGCGATTGTGGATCGGCTCACCGATGGCGCGGATCGCCTGCGCAAAATTCTCGACCGAATGATGCGGCGGCACGTAGCCGGCCTCGAAGTGGACTTCAGCGACGCGGCGATAGTTGCGGGTGATGAAGCCGAGCAGGATCTCGGCGAGGAAGCGCCGCTCCTTCGGCAGCAGCCGCCCCATGATGCCGAAATCGACCGCGACCAGCTTGCCCTGCGGATCGACGAACAGATTGCCGGGGTGCATGTCGGCGTGAAAGAAGCCGTCGCGCAACGCGTGGCGCAGGAAGCTCTGGATCACCTTGCGGCCGAGCGAGACGGTGTCGACATTGGCTTCGGCGAGCCGCTTGTGATCGTTGAGCGGAATGCCGTCGATCCACTCCATCGTCAGCACGTTGTGAGTGGTGCGATCCCAGTCGACCGTGGGGACCCGGAAGTCAGGGTCGTTCCTGGTGTTCTCGGCCATCTCGGAGGCGGCCGCGGCTTCGAGCCGCAGATCCATCTCCATCGCGACCGAGCGCGACATCGTGTTGATGACTTCGACCAGCCGCAGTCGCCGCGCTTCGGCCGAATACTGCTCGGCCTTGTCGGCGACGAAGAAGAAATCCGACAGATCACGTTTGAAGCGCGCCGCCACGTTGGGCCGAAGGACTTTCACCGCGACCTGACGCCGCTCGCCATCGACCAGCACCTCGCCGCGATGCACCTGGGCGATCGACGCGGCGGCCACCGGGGGGGACAGGCTGATAAACGCCTGCTCGACCGGCCGCTCCAGCGACGCAGCGATCACCGCATTGGCTTCGTCCTGCGAGAACGGCGGCAGCCGGTCCTGCAGAGCTTCGAGATCGTGCGCCATCGCGACGCCGACGACGTCGGGCCGCGTCGCCAGGAACTGGCCGAGCTTCAGATAAGCGGGCCCGAGCCGCGTCAGCGCACGCGACAGCCGCGGGCCGGACTTGGCCCCCGGCCGCTCGATCAGCCGCGCGAGCCGCACCGGCACCTGGCCGGCCGGCGGAATCAGCGCGGGATCGACGACGCCGAACACGCCTTCGCGCGCGAACACGAAGGCGGCGCGAGCCAGCCGCGCCACATGCGAGAATGCTGCGATCACAAACGCCGGCCCGAATGCAGCGCCACGATGCCGCCGCTCATCATCTGCCAATTGGCGCGATGGAAGCCGGCCTCGCTGATCATCTCGGCGAAGTCGTAGGGCTTGGGGAACTTGCGGATGGACTCGACCAGATACTGATAGCTGTCGGCATCGCCGGTGACGACGCGGCCGATCTCGGGAATCACCTTGAAGGAGAACAGATCGTAGATCTTGTTCAGCCCGGGGACGTCGACGGCGGAGAATTCCAGGCAAAGAAAGCGGCTGCCCGGCTTGAGCACGCGGTAGGCTTCCTTCAGGGCGAGATCGATGCGCGGCACGTTTCGGATGCCGAACGCGATCGTATAGGCGTCGAAGCTCTTGTCCGGGAACGCGAGTTCCTCGGCGTTGCCTTCGACGAAATCGACCTTGTCGTCGAGATGCCGCTGCACCGCGCGCTGGCGGCCGACTTCGAGCATGTCGGAGTTGATGTCGCAGACGGTGGCGTGGAAGCCGTTGCCGGCCGCCTTGGCGGCGCGGAACGAGATGTCGCCGGTGCCGCCCGCGACGTCGAGCAGCCGGAACGGCGTGTCGTCGCGCGGCGGGTTCAGCGTGGTGATCATCGCGTCCTTCCACAGCCGATGCATTCCGCCCGACATCAGGTCGTTCATCAGGTCGTAGCGGCTGGCGACGCTGTGGAACACGTCGTTGACCAGCGTCTGCTTGTCCTGAAGCGGGACATCGCGATAGCCGAAATGCGTGGTCTCGCCCGGCTCGGTCATGCTCGAAACTCCTGCATGCGGGGGATGTGTGGGCCGGAAGGCGCCCGAAACACGAAAGTTCCTCTCCGCGCGGACCATATAGCGCGCCACATCGAGGGGCGCTATTGCCTGAATTGACGGACCTCGCAGGATCGGGGCCGGGCTGAACTCGGCCTCCCCTCGTCATTGCGAGCGAAGCGAAGCAATCCATCTGCTCGCGCGGAGCTGGATTGCTTCGTCGCTGCGCTCCTCGCAATGACGGGAGAGCGTCCCGCCCGGATCGAAAGAGCGCCAACATGCCCGAACTTCCCGAAGTCGAAACCGTCCGCCTCGGCCTGCTGCCGGCGATGGAGGGGCACAAAATCGTCCGGGCGGTGGCGCGGCGCGAGAACCTGCGCTACCCGCTGCCGCAAGATTTCGTGACCCGGCTGGCCGGCCGCACCGTCACCTCGCTGGGGCGCCGGGCCAAGTATCTGCTGGCCGATCTCGACAGCGGCGATGTGCTGCTGATGCATCTCGGCATGTCGGGCTCGTTCCGCGTCGTCGGTACGGCCGGCGAAACCACGCCGGGCGAATTCCATTACGCCCGCAGCGACGACCGCACCCACGACCACGTCGTGTTCGAGATGTCGTCGGGCCACAGCATCGTCTTCAACGACCCGCGCCGCTTCGGCTTCATGAAAATCTTCCCGCGTGCCGAGATCGAGGACGAGCCCCACCTCAAGAGCCTCGGCCCCGAGCCGCTCGGCAATGCGTTCGATGCCGCCATGCTGGCCCGCGCCTGCGCCGGCAAGCAGACCAGCCTTAAGGCGGCGCTGCTCGACCAGCGCGTCGTCGCCGGGCTCGGCAACATCTATGTGTGCGAAGCGCTGTTCCGCGCGCATCTGTCACCCAAGCGCAAGGCCTCGACCCTGGCCGACCGCAAGGGCGGCCCGACCGATCACGCCGTGCGCTTGGTCGACGCCATCCGGACCGTCCTAGGCGAAGCCATCAAGGCCGGCGGCTCATCGCTGCGCGACCATCGCCAGACCTCGGGCGAACTCGGTTACTTCCAGCACTCGTTCAAAGTCTACGACCGCGAAGGCCAGCCCTGCCTCGGCGGTGACGGCGTCGTGAAGCGCTTCGTGCAGAACGGACGGTCGACGTTCTGGTGTCCGGGGTGTCAGAAGTAAGCGCATGGTTTGCGGCTGGTCAGTATCGCGGTCGCTGTGCGTGTAGCGCCCTCACCCCAGCCCTCTCCCGCAAGCGGGAGAGGGGGCGGGCTGTGCCTCGGCGTAAGCGATTTTGATAACAATGACGCGGCGAAGCACGGCCGTGCATCGCGGAGAGACTGCTCCCTCTCCCGCTTGCGGGAGAGGGCTGGGGTGAGGGCGACGCGAGCGGTGAACTAACTACTTCCGCACACAGATGACGCGCACGACCGCGTCCTTGGTATCCGTTGTGCCGTCGCTAGCCGGCTTGACGCCATTGGCGGAGAGGAAGCTGCGCACCGTCTCGGCGCTGACGAGCGTAGCTTGCGGCGGCATGGCAGCAGCGCCGTTCGATGCGGCGGCCACCACCGGCGGCCGCAGCAAGGCGATGCCGGCGAACTTGCCGTCGGCGTCGCGGGCGGGGGCGCCGGAGAAGCCGAGGCCGGGCGCAGGCGACAGTGCGGTGCCGCCGTTGCTGCCGACCAAAGTCGCCTGCGCCTTGGCGCGGCTGACGGCAGCGCCGCCGCCCTGGTTTTGCGGATCGGCGATGCCGGTGAGGTCGAGCGTGGCCGAGCCCGGCGCGGCTGCCGCCGCCGCGGCGCTACCGCCCTTGGCTGCGCCAAGCGCCAACGGCTTCAGCCCGCTCGCGCCATAGATCCGCAGAAGCGCCAGATCGCGTTCTTTGTCGACATGCACCACATCGGCCTGGCTGTAGCCGGCGACGACCACCGAGACGCAGCCATCCACGGCCTCGCGATCGGCCAGAATGGCGCCGTCACTGCCGACCACGAGCCCGGTGGAGTACTCGACCTTCTTGCGCGGCGGCGGGCCGGCCTGGGCGCCGGACGGGAACGGATTGAACGCACTCGACATCGCGATCACCACCGGCTCCATCGTGCCTTCGGTGGCCTGGTCGTACAGGATGGTGAGGATGCGAACCTCGGCGTTCTTGAAAGCACCGCGGATGTAGAACTTCTTCAGCCCCTGCATGCCGGACAGCACGAAGAAATCCGGCTTCACGGCGCTGTATTCGACCCTGCGGCCTTCGAGCTTCTTTTCCTGATCGGCGAGCTTGGCAGTCGAGACCCCAGCCTCCTTGCGGCGCGCCAGCTGGATCTGGATGGTGCCGGTCGATGAGCTCCATTTGCTGCCATTGGCGTCGGAGGCGGCCTGCGGCACCAGCTTGGCCGGCAGGCCGAGGCGCGCGCCTGTGACCATATCGGTCACCATTTTCCAGCCGACATTCGCCTGCGGCTTGCGCGCCGCGTCGGCCAGCTGGCCGCGCTCTTGCGGATTGAGCACGCCGGTCTGCTTGTGGCCCTGGTCCTTCTGGAACGCCTTGATGGCGGCGATCATCCGCTCGGAGACTTCGCCATTGATGACGCCGTTGTAGTGGCCGGTCCAGGCGAGATCGGACTGGATCGCCTCGCGCTCGCCTTGCGCCAACGACTTCGCCGTCTCGGCCGGCGTCTGCGCCGCCGGGCGCTCCGCCGTTGTGGCAACCGGCTTCGGCTTGACGCCCGGAACAGTCTGCGCCGCCGCACTGCCGGCGCAGGCGATCAACAGGGTTGCGGCCCACAGTGCTCTCATGACAATCCCGCCCCGCATTGCGTCATGGTTGAAGCTCGCGCAAATAAGCACAAATGCTTGGTCGGCGACAGCGGCGGGGCGGTTCGAGCCACAGCTGCCGTCATCCTGAGGAGCGAGCGCAGCGAGCCTCGAAGGATGACAGCCGACACCCGGCCACCCTTCGAGGCCCGGCTTCGCCGGGCACCTCAGGTTGACGTCGGCCGCGTGGAAATGACGACTTGAAAGGACACCGCTCGCCCATGCTCAGCCCCGAAGAACTCGAACGCTATGCCCGCCACATCGTGTTGCGGGAGGTCGGCGGGCCCGGGCAGGCGGCGCTGAAGAATGCGCGGGTGCTGGTGGTCGGCGCCGGCGGGCTCGGAGCGCCGGCCTTGATGTATCTGGCGGCGGCGGGCGTCGGCACGCTGGCGGTGGTCGATAACGACGTGGTGTCGCTGTCGAACCTGCAGCGCCAGGTGATCCACGGCACGCCGGATATCGGCGAGTTCAAGGTCGACAGCGCGGCGGCGCGCATCGCCGCACTCAATCCGCATGTCGAGCTGGTGCCGCACGCGCTGCGGCTGGACGCCGGCAACGTCGCCGAACTGATCGACGACTGCGATCTCGTGCTCGACGGCTCGGACAATTTCTCGACGCGTTATCTCGTTTCGGACGCCTGCTATCTGGCCAGGAAGCCGCTGATCACTGCGGCGCTCGGGCAGTTCGACGGTTCGCTGACGACACTCCGGCCGCACGAGAAGAACGCCGACGGCGAGTTCAACCCGACCTATCGGTGCCTGTTTCCGGAGGCGCCCGCCGCCCGGCACGGTTCCCGGCCTGCGAGGAGGCCGGCGTCATGGGCGCGCTGGCCGGCGTGCTCCGCTCGATGATGGCGCTGGAAGCCATCCGCGAGATCGTCGGCTTCGGCGAAGGCCTGGTCGGAAGGCTGGTGATGATCGACGCCCGCGCGATGCGGTTCGAAACGCTGCGCTACGCGCGCGACCCTGCCAATCCGCTCAATGGCGACAAGCCGACGATCGTCGATCTGAGCGCGCACAGCTGAACTAACTAATAAGTGGCGCCGTGCTCGTGGCGCCCTCACCCCAGCCCTCCCCCGCCAGCGGGGGAGGGAGTCCTGCCGCAAGCGGTCAGACGTTTCCGTTCATTTGATGCGCATCACAAAGCACGGCGAGCCCCCTCTCCCGCTTGCGGGAGAGGGTTGGGGTGAGGGCGACGCGAGCACTGAACTAATCGCAGCCGCCTCAGATCATCCCGGGCAGCACGCGGTCCGGCGGCTTGTGGGCGTCGAGGAAGGTGCGGATGTTGATGATGACCTTCTCACCCATCTCGACGCGGCCCTCGATGGTGGCCGAGCCCATATGCGGGAGCAGCACGACCTTGCCGGCCTTGGCGAGACGGACCAGCTTCGGATTCACCGCGGGTTCGTGCTCGTAGACGTCGAGGCCGGCGCCGGCAATGTCGCCCTGCTCGATCAGCCGGGTCAGCGTCTCCTCGTCGATCACTTCGCCGCGTGCGGTGTTGACGATATAGGCGTCCTTGCGGATCAGCTTGAGCCGGCGCGCCGACAACAGATGGAAGGTCGCCGGGGTGTGCGGGCAATTGACCGAGATGATGTCCATGCGGGCCAGCATCTGGTCGAGCGAATCCCAATAGGTCGCGCCTAACTCGTCGGCGATGCGCGGCGCCACCGGTTTGCGATTGTGATAGTGGATCTGCAGCCCGAAAGCCTTGGCGCGGCGCGCCACCGCCTGGCCGATGCGGCCCATACCGATGATGCCGAGGCGCTTGCCGCCGAGACGGCGGCCGAGCATCCAGGTCGGCGACCAGCCCGGCCACTCGCCGCCTTCCATCAGCAGCGCAGCGCCTTCGATCAGCCGGCGCGGCACCGCGAGAATCAGCGCCATGGTCATGTCGGCGGTGTCTTCGGTCAGCACCTTCGGGGTGTTGGTGACGGTGATGCCGCGCGCATGGGCGGCGGCGACGTCGAGATTGTCGATGCCGTTGCCGAAATGCGCGATCAGCCGGACCTTGCAGTCGGGCTGGTTCAGCATCTCCTCGGTGATTTCGTCGGTGACGGTCGGCACCAGCACATCGGCGGTGCGTACCGCCTCGGCGAGTTGCTCGGCGGTCATCGGCTCGTCGTCGAGATTGAGCCGCGCGTCGAATAGTTCGCGCAT
>NZ_BADD01000076.1 GCF_000333455.1 Rhodopseudomonas sp. B29 | reverse complement strand
TTGGGCCAACGTCCTTCGATGAGGTATCTGTCCCCCATTGAAGGATCGACTTGAAGTAGAAGAGTTCTTGGAGGAGGTCGTGCCCCTATAGTTTTCGACAAGGGGCTTCATATCCGAGGGGCAGGAAACAGATCTCTATTTGGGGCTCCCGAGGAAGAAGAGATAGTTAGAAAGCCTTGCGTTAATGCAACAGGTTCAGTGGCCCCACCCATAACAGCTGCGCACAAGGCTCCATTCTTCAATTTCTTTGGCCCGCGAGGCTACGAGATAGTGCATTTTTTCGCTCATTGTAGCTATTCAGAGATGGGGTTCGAGCTAACTGTAAGCGATGAATGCATGATCAATGTATACGATTTCATGCAGAATGATGCGCAGTTTAGGACACACGCGTTTCATTTCTTAAATGTTTGCAATGGTGCGCCAACGCCGGCCCGGCGCTCTGTTTCTTTTGTTGAGTATTTAGCTCGTCAGCAGGGGGCTGGGGCGGCCTTGGCTTCCCTAATTGGAGTACGCGGAAGCCCCGCAGTTCATATGGCGCGTGCATTCTATGAGGCATTTCTTCCTGGGACCCTAAACAGTTCTGGCCTGGCTGCGGTCGATGCTCTTGCCGTCGCCAGGTCTTCTCTTTCAAAGAACCTGGGGAGCGCTGCGGGTTACATGTATAGACTGTATGGTCGTCCAGACGTTCGTCTGATGCCCATTGAACTGCGATTGGCTGAAAAGGGCTCCTCTGATGGCTAGCGAACAGACAATTCCACTATTGAGCGTAACTTCCGTCGGTTCAGCCGACAATGATCTTCGCGGGAGACGCGAGACAACGCAGGTTGTCGATCGAATTCCTGTCGATAAACTACAGGAACAACTGGCCCGCTTTACCAAAGTAGTCAATTCGCCGGAGCTTTTCGCATCCACAACCGATGCTTATGAACTTGAAGAAATCAAAATCGCACTTGAGGTGAGCGCCAGCGGAGAGCTCGGCTTCGTTGTTGCGAACGGGAAGGCTTCTGCCAAAGGTTCGATCGAATTGAAGTTCAGGCGTCGCAAGGCGATCTGAGGGGCTCATGAGGAGCGAAATTATTGATGCGATCGATAGGGAAACAATCAAGAACCGGTGGGGGGACAAAGGCCCCCCCGAGTTCTCGCCCGGAGATACTTTGAGAGTTGCATTACGGGTAGTGGAAGGTGACCGGCAGCGCATCCAGAATTTTGAAGGGCTTTGCATCGCGAGATCTGGCGGGGGCGTGAGTGAGAATTTCACTCTACGTAAGATCAGCTATGGTGTGGGAGTAGAAAGAGTATTCCCGCTTCATTCCCCATGTATTACCGATATCGACGTCCAGCGCCGCGGCCGAGTGCGGCGAGCCAAGCTTTATTACATCCGTAATCGTTCGGGTCGTTCTGCTCGGATACCAGAGCGGGTGGAGAGAGCGCGAGAGTTGGCTTCTGAACTGAATTTAGTAGAATACAGAACCACAGAATCACTGGGTTATGATTCAAGATATGCGGAGACGACTTCCAGCCATTTCTGGGTCGGGGAGGACCTTAATGAAAGAATTTCGGCGAAGCTTGAGCCTCCAACTGATCGCCAAGGCGTAAGGGGAGCATTCGAGCAAATGATCGCCGCCCTGGAGAGAATTGAGAATCTCAAAGGGCTGGCGGAGGGCGAGCTTGTGCGAGCCGCAGTGGTGGACGTGCTCTCGCTTCTTCCTCATTCTGCGGCGCCTGATGCAAGCCGCTCCGATATTTATGAGTTAGCCCTCTCTATTGGGGAGCATCTTTGCCCCCTAATGTTTTCCGATGACGAATTGGTGCGGCGAGGAGCGCGAAGCGGCCTTTCCCGACTAGGGGCGCTGATCACAAATCGCTCATCCGTGAAGATCGAAGGCAATTTGCTGGCTTTCCTCGACTATCTGGGCGTTTCGATTGCTCTTCGAATGTCAATTAAACGTCGCGGTGACTTCTTCGTTGTCTGCCTTGATGTAAGAGATGTTCTTTTCGGAATTGATGAGAATTCTGGATCCAGTAAAGAGGAGCATTTCCTAGTGAGAATGCTGCTAGAAAACATCAATGATACTGACATTATAAATTTGGGTGAAGCAGATGTTTATTCTGGTTCATTTGAGAGAATAGAACAGAGGGTGCCTTCAAGAGCCAGAGACGCGCAGCTCAGAGTGGTTACTGTGTTAGTTAACAGCCAGGAGGCCTTCCGGGTTCCGCTTAAATCTGAGATAGAGCGAGTATTTGTTGTTTAGTAGCGTGCGAAATGCGTTCTCGTTTTTCATTGGCGTGGAGCTAGTGTTAGAGCCGGCTGTTTTGAATCGGGCCGACTGTCAGTTCTCGAACAGCACGAACGCCGCCCAGACCAGCGGTTCTTCGGCATCCTTGATCTTGCCGTGCATCGCCTCGATGCGGACCTTGCGCAGCGCCGCGGCGTAGTCGAGGCCGTCCTCCGCCAGCACCTGATAGAGCCGCGCCATGAAATTGGCGGTGCCTTCGTCGCTGACTTCCCACAGCGTCAGCAGCGAACGCCGCGCGCCGGCGATGGCCAGCGCAGTCGGCAGACCGCGGACGCTGCCGATCCGGCTCGGATCGCCGAGCGCGGTCTCGCACGCCGACAGCACCACGAAGTCAGCGGCGGATAGATTCCAGTCCATCAATTCGCGCGCGTAGATCACGCCGTCATCGCTGTCGCGTTGCGGCGGCCGGCTCAGCATCGGATGTGCGGCGACGAGGCCGCTGCGCCACAGCGCGTCGGTGCGGTCGGTCGCGGCTTTGTAGAAACCGTGGGTGGCGAGATGCAGCAGCGCGGCGCCTTCGGCCTTGCTGCGGACGGCGGCTTCGCCGCTGTCCCCTGTCAGCGCGGTGCTGGCGACATCGCGGCGCTGCAGGGCAAGCGCGATCCGGTCGATCTCGGTCTTGGTGGAGGGAAGCTGATTGGCCGCGCCGGCGTAGTCGAGGCCGCCGACCAGCACCGCTCTGGTGCCGGCGATCAGTTTGTCGTCCTGATCAGCGAACACGATGGCGTCGGCGCGCGTCAGGATGCGTGTGTCGTAGATCTCGTCGAGATAGCGGCCGGTGTCGTCCTGCAGCATCGCAAATGGCAGGCTGTAGAGGCCGGCATCGGGCACCAGGAACAAGCGGTTGACGCCGGCAAGCTGCGGCTTCAGCGGTCCGATTAGAGTGTCGTAGAGTCGCCGGAACGGCTGTAGGCGATCGGTTTCGTCGGCGTTCAGGACGAGGAAGTTGTCGAGCGGTCCGAGATCAATCACCTGCGGCGGCTTGCCGGCGCGGTGAACGACCGCCTGCAGTCGTTGTGCCGGTTGCGGCTCCGTGGGATTGATCCGGCTGCCGCGACCGCTGACGAAGAAATCGACAAGGGCGTCGCTCGCCGCGAGCTTGTCCTCGACCGAAGGCAGCCGCACGTTGGCCGGCGGCTTGGCGCCGGTGCGCGCGGCGAGCTCCTGCCGTGCTTGCTGCAATCGCGCCAGGACGTCGCGCGCATCGTTGTCGAGTTTGCCAGAGGACAGCATCTCCTGCTGTTGACCGGACAGCCGCAGCACGGTGCGGGCGAGGGCGCGGGTCGGTTCGTCCGGTAGTTGGTCGAGCGTCAACCGCAGCAGCGTGCGCTCGCCGTCCTCCATCGTCTTCCAGCGCGACACCGCATCCGCATAGGCCACCGCCGCCGCGGGATCGATCAGCGCATAGCGGCCGTATTCGTAGAGGATGTCGTCGGCGAGCTTGCGCATGGTCTCGGCGACGTAGCGGTTGCCGGCGGTTCCGACCTCGCGCAGCATCCAGTTGAACGATTGCTGCTCGACATCCTTGAAAGTCGCTAGCGCGTCCGCGTCGCCGCGCTTCATCCTGGTCACTGCGACGCCGAGCAGCGCATCGAAGGTGATCGGATGCTGGCGCGCGATGGTCTCCTGCGCGCGGTGATACGCATCAATCCGCAGCGCCAGCGCCCGCGTGGTGTCGCCGCGGCGCTCGAACTGGTCGGCGGCGAGCTGCGCGGATTTGATCCGCAGCAGGTCAGGTGCGCCGTTCCAGTCTTTCACCCGCGCCATCGCTTCCAGCTCGGCCGTGCTCAGCGCGCGGTCGGGATGGAAGTAGGCCTTGGCGTAGGCGATCCAGGTGTCGGCTTGCGCCACGTGTTCCGAGGTCGGGTCGGCGAGCTCGGCGGCGCAGCGCTTCTGCAGCGCCAGCGCCTGCATGGTCTCGGCCTCGTTGCCCATCGCCAGATGATCGAGTGCGAGGTTGCTGGCGCTGACCAGCGCCTGGATGCTGCCGGCGCCGTAATGCGCGATGCGCTTCTTCAGCAGCGGCGCGTCGATCTTGGCGGCGAGGTCGGGATGACCGACCATGCCAGCGCTTCGGCGTAGTTGTTCTCGGTGCGCCAGGTCAGCGGCTCCTTATCGCCGAGCGCTTGCCGCGCACCGAGATAGGTTTCTTCCGACAGATTGAGCCCGGCCGCCACGGCGCCGTTATCGGTCAGCAGCGTGGCGAGGATGTCACGGCCGGCGATGTCCTGCGCGGTGTTCGGCCCGTAGATCGCGCTCATCCGTTTGCTGGCCTCGACCGCCACCGGAATGCCGCGCTCGTATTGAACGGTGCGTTCGAGAAAGCGGGCGTATTCGAACCAGAGTGTGGTTGCGTCCGGGCTGCTTTCGCGGGCCGCATTCGTTTTCGCGGCCTCGGCGAACAGGTCCGAGGCGGTCGCGTTGTCGCGGCGGCGTTCGAAGAAACTGACGGCGTTGAGATAGGCCTGGATGGTCAGCGCATGATAGTTGCTGTCTCGCACCGCGCGGAGCGCAGCATTGAGGCGCTGCCGGCCGCCGTCACGATTGCCGGCCTGCAGCGACCGGAATGCGTCGTTGATCTTAGAGACCAATTCGCGTTCGCTTGCAGCTCCACGCCTTTGCTCTTGGGCTGCCGCAGGGCAGTTCGGTAGCAAGGGTGCGCCCGCCAGGACGGCGAGGAGCAGACCGGCGCTGAGCCGTGCGGCGATTGCTGGTCGCCGCCTTGCTGAAGCTGACATGTCGGGAGGTTGCCGTTACTTGCAGTCGCTGGTCTGATCGCCCGAGCGGGCCATCGGCTTGCCGTTGATGAACACACCAGAACCGCTTCCGACGATCACGCCGCCGCAGCCGCTGCGGCCGCCGCCGATCGCGGCGGGCTTGCCGTTGATGAAAACGTTGTTCGATCCCTCGACGATGGCACCGCCCGTCGAGCTATCGCCGGCGCGCGCCGCGGGCTTGCCGCCGACCATGACGTCGTTGCTGCCGCCGGTCACGACGCCAGGTGTTTGAGCTGCCACCGGCCCAGCGGCAAGGAGGGCGATGGCCGTGAACGTCGAGAGCACGCGCATGAAAGCCTCCGGTCCGGCGCGACAGCTAGGAACTAGTCGCTTCGCAGCGCCGACGGGTTCGGTGACTGCAGGCCACTAACCGGCCTTCAGCTTCGCAGCCTTGCGCAGTGTGTCGTCAATGCGCGACTGCCAGCCTGGGCCAGTCGCCTTGTAGTGCGCCACCACGTCGGCACTGAGGCGGATCGACACCGGGACCTTGGTGGGGGCTTTTTGAGGACCGCGGGTTCTCGGCAGCGAAGCCAGGAATTCAGGCGTGATGTCCTTGGCCTTGATATTGACTCTTGTCGCTCTGGCAAAATCCTCCGCCGTCCATTCGGGGTTGTCGTCGTCGAACACCGGCTCGTCCTGTTTACGGGGCATAGCGATTCATCTCCTTGTCGTGGGCGCGGCGGAGGCTGATCGGGCGCTGGCCGCCGTCCCGGAAGGTGAACACGAGGCAATAGGCGTCGTCATCGATATGACCGTAGGCTCGGAAGCGATCTTCGCCACAATCGAACCGTTCGTCACGGACAATCGCCCTTACTTTCAGGTCGCCCCACCGGGCCAACGAAATCCCATGCTTGGCGCGGTTGATCGTATCCTTCGCCGGGTCGAAATCCGACATTTCTGTATATACAATCTGCTAAATGGACGCGCAAGTCTGCTCTCTGTTCGGCGCGCAAGACAACCCGAGGGGCTTACCGCTATAAGCCGACGCGACCAGGGAGAGAGCGCCATGATCTTGGAGAGTCGTGTCTACCGCTGCGTGCCCGGCAAGCTGCCGGCCGTACTCAAGCGGTTCGAGACCATCACGCTGAAGCTTTTCGACAAGCACGGCATCCGGCAGGCCGGGTTCTTCACGACGCTGGTCGGCGCCTCAAGCCAGGAACTCACCTATTTTCTGACCTGGGACAGCTTGGCCGATCGCGAGCGCCGATGGACGGCTTTCGTCACCGATCCGGAATGGCTGGCCGCCAAGGCCGAAACCGAAAAGGACGGTCAGATCGTCGATACCATCACCAATCAGTTGTTGGTGCCGACCGCGTTCTCGTCGGTGAAGTAGTGACGTCATTGCGAGGAGCGAAGCGACGAAGCAATCCAGCTCGATGCACGGAGCTGGATTGCTTCGCTTCGCTCGCAATGACGAAGGACATGCGAAATAGCTGATGCCCCACGGCCTCGACCATATCGTCCATGCGGTCCGCGATCTCGACGGGGCTGCCGAGGCGTATCAACGCGCGGGCTTCATCGTCGGCGCGCGCAACGTGCATCCGTGGGGTACGCATAACCGCATCATTCAGTTCGATCAGTTCTTCATCGAGCTTTTGACCATCGGCGAGCCGGACAAGATCGAGCCGCATCGTGATCGCTCATTCTCCTTCGGCGCGTTTCAGTGTGACTACCTGGCACAGCGCGAAGGATTGTCGATGCTGCTGCTGGCAAGCTGCGATGCGGCTAGGGATGCGCGTGCCTACGCGGCCGCCGGCATCGGCGACTACGAGGTCTTCAAATTCGGTCGGCAGGGACGACGTCCTGACGGCAGCGTGGTCGAGCTCGCTTTCTCGCTGGCCTTCGCGCGCGATGAGCTGTCGCCGCAGGTCGGCTTCGCCGCCTGCCAGCATCATCACCCCGAGAACTTCTGGAATCCGGCCTTCCAGGCTCACCCCAACGGCGCCCGACGTGCAGCGGCGGCGGTGCTGATCGCCGATAGTCCGACCGACCACCACATCTTCCTCGGCGCCTTCACCGGGCTGCGCGATCTGCATTCGTCGTCGATCGGCGTGACGGCACGCACCGAGCGCGGCGATATCGACATCGTCGAGCCGGTATCGTTTCATGATCAATATGGCGTTGCGGCGACCGCGGACGGCAACGGCGCGCGCCTCGCCGGATTACGCATTGCGGCGGACGATCTCGGCGTGGTTGAACGCGCGCTGGCAAAGGGCGGCATCGCCGCCGCGCGTCATGTCGGCCGCTTGGTCGTGCCCGATTTGTTCGGCGCTACATTGATCTTCGAACAAGGAATGAAGCTTTGAGCAAGAGTCTCTCGGCTGCGCCGACGGTTTCGGCCGGCAACGTCAAGTTCGGCAACACGCTGCCGCTGTCGGTCATCGCCGGGCCGTGCCAGCTCGAAAGCCGCGCTCACGCGCTGGAAGTCGCGAGCGCGCTGAAGGACATCGCGACGCGGCTGAACATCGGCCTCGTCTACAAGACGTCGTTCGACAAGGCCAACCGCACCAGTGCCGCCAGCGCCCGCGGCATCGGCCTCGAGGCGGCGCTGCCGATCTTCGCCGAGATCCGCGAAAGCCTCGGCCTGCCGGTGCTCACGGACGTGCACGAGGCCGAGCAGTGCGCTCAGGCCGCTGAGGCGGTCGACATTCTGCAGATCCCCGCATTCCTGTGCCGGCAAACCGATCTCCTGCTCGCCGCGGCCGCGACCGGGAAGGTGGTCAACGTCAAGAAGGGCCAGTTCCTGGCGCCGTGGGATATGGCGAATGTCGTGTCCAAGATCACCAGCGGCGGCAACGCCAAGGTGCTGGTGACCGAGCGCGGCGTGTCGTTCGGCTACAACACGCTGGTGTCGGACATGCGCGCGCTGCCGATCATGGCCAAGACCACCGGCGCCCCGGTGATCTTCGACGCCACGCATTCGGTGCAGCAGCCGGGCGGCAAGGGGACGTCGTCGGGCGGCGAGCGCGAATACGTGCCGGTGCTGGCGCGCGCCGCGGTCGCGGTCGGCGTCGCCGGCGTGTTCATCGAGACCCATCCAGATCCCGATCATGCGCCGTCCGACGGACCCAACATGGTGCCGCTGCGCGATTTCGAGGCGCTGATCAAGACGCTGATGGAGTTCGACGCGCTGGCCAAGCGGCGCGTGGGCGCCGGGGGCGCTTGATGGCGCAGGACGACGTCGCGGGTGCCCCAGAGCGCCTGCCGCCTGCCTTGAACATCATCGCGCTGTCAGGCTTCGCTGCGGCGTTGTCGACGCGCGCGCTCGATCCGGTGCTGCCGCGCATTGCGTCGGATTTTTCCGTCACCATCGCCACAGCGGCAGGCCTCGCGGCCGCCACGGCCTTCACCTTTGCGGTGGTGCAGCCGGCGATCGGGGCAGCCGGCGATCTGTTCGGCAAAGCCCGGCTGATGACGATTTGTCTGGCGCTGCTCGGCTTCGCTAATCTGCTCGGCGCGATGACCACGTCGTACTCACTGCTATTCATGTGCCGCGTACTCGCTGGTATCGGTGCCGGCGGTGTGTTTCCGGTCGCGCTCGGCCTTGCCAGTGATCTCGTCAGCGTCGATCGACGGCAGATTGCCATCGGCCGCGTGCTCGGCGGCTCCATGACCGGCAATCTGCTCGGCGCGTCAGCGTCGGGGCTGATTGGCGATTTCTTCGGCTGGCGTGGCGTTCTCGCGATCCTCGGGGTGATCGTCGTGATCGCGGCGATCACCGTCGCGCTCGGATTTCGCGGCAAGGAGATGGCCGACGAAAATCGCGGCCTGGATTGGACTTCTCTCAAGCGCGGCTATCGCACCATCTTCGATAATCCTAACGCCGTGATCTGCTTCGGCGCCGTGCTGGTCGAGGGCACCTGCGTGATGGGGCTGTTCCCCTATGTCGCCGCCTTCCTGCACGAGATGGGGCAGGAGAGTCTCGCGGTCGCCGGCATCGTCATCGCCGGCTTCGCGGTCGGCGGCTTGTTCTACACGCTGACTGTGTCGCAGCTCCTGCCGCGGCTCAAGACCATCGGCATGATGATCGTCGGCGCAGCGCTCGTCGGCTCGCAGATTCTCGTCATCGCCTATGGACCGCAATGGCAGGCGCAAGTCGTGGCCTTCGTGGCGATGGGCCTCGGCTTCTACATGCTGCATGGCTGCATTCAAGTGTTCGCCAGCGAACTCACTGAAACGGCGCGTGGCACGGCGATGTCGCTGCACTCGTTCTTCTTCTTCATCGGCCAGACCACCGGCCCGATCGCCTACGGCCTCGGGCTGGCGCATCTCGGCAAGTGGCCGACCCTGAGCGTTGCCGCCGCAACCATGGTGGCGCTCGGTCTGGTGCTGGCGCGCATCCTGAAAGCGAGGCCGCCCGCCGACGCGATCGCCGCTTAGCCGGCGCGCCCGCTGCTGATGCGACGAGCGAGGATTTCGCGCATTGCCGCGCCGATTTCGTGCGCGTGGGTCTCAAGCGCGAAATGGCCGCAGCCCGCCGCGAGCGCGAAGGCTGGCGGCTGTCTGCATAGTTGGGTTGAGGAGCGGGGCTGCCTATAGATCGAGCTCAGTGAGGCCGGGATGGTCGTCGGGACGTCGGCCGAGCGGCCAGTGAAATCTGCGGTCGCTGGCGGCGATCGGCAGGTCGTTGATGCTGGCGATGCGCCGCTGCATCAGGCCGTCGGCGTCGAACTCCCAGTTCTCGTTGCCGTAAGAGCGAAACCACTGACCGCTGTCCTCGCGCCATTCGTAAGCGAAGCGCACCGCGATGCGATTGTCGGGGGACGCCCACAGTTCCTTGATCAGACGGTAGTCGAGTTCGCGGGCCCATTTGCGCACCAGAAAAACTTCGATCGCTTCGCGGCCGGTGACGAATTGGGCGCGGTTGCGCCAGCGGCTGTCCGGCGTGTAGCGCAGCGCCACCCGGGCCGGATCGCGGCTGTTCCAGGCGTCCTCGGCAAGGCGCACCTTCTTGGCTGCGTCCTCAACGGTGTGAAAGGGCGGCAACGGCGGGCGCTGTTGGGGGGCGTTGATCGTCATGTTACTTCGTCTCCAGTTCGGCGAGTGTCGCACGCAGGCTCGCATTGTCGGCTTCGAGCTGTTGCAGATGGGCGCGCAGCGGCGCCACCGCCTGCGCGATCTCGGCTTCGGTGAAACGAGGCGTGATGTGCTGCGGGCAATTCCAGTCAAACGCTTTCAGATGCACCAGCACGCTGCGTTCGGCCTTGGCGCGATAGCCAGGCGAGGCCAGACGCGCCGCGAGGTCGGGATCATCCGCGATGTCCTTGACCTCGAGTTCGGCGAAAATCTTCAGCCGCGCGCGGCGCGCGTAGTCCATCAGAAACAACGACGCGCGGCTGTTGGCCGACAGATTGCCGACGCTGAGATACTGCCGGTTGCCGCGATAATCGGCGAATCCGAGCGTGCGGTCGTCCAGCACTTTGAGAAAGCCGACCGGTCCGCCGCGGTGCTGCATGTAAGGCCAGCCGGTCTCCGACACGGTGGCGATGTAGAAGCTGTCGCGGCTCTGGATGAACGCCGCTTCTGCCTCGGTGAAGCGGTCTGACGAACGATCGGCTGCCAAGCTCTCCCAATGGCCGCGGCTGCCGTTATGCGCCTGTGCCGCCTTGACGGCCGGCGTCACCGCCAGGTCGAGATATCCGTATGACATCTACGTGGTCTCCTGTTTGTCGGCGCCGGCCGTCGTCAGGGATCTCAGGCGGCGGTCGCCAGATCGCTCGCCGAGACCGCCGGGAAGTCGATGTCGGTCTGGGCCACGTTGTTGAGCAGGTTGGTGAAGACGTTCTGCACCGCGACGCTGACGATCTCGACGATCTGGGCGTCACCGTAGCCGGCGGCGCGCACCGCCTCGATCTGCGCATTGCCGACCTTGCCGCGGGCCTCGACGAGGTCGGCGGCAAATCGCACCGCTGCGGCGGTCTTCGCAGTCGCAGATTGGCCGGCGCGGTTAAGGGCGACTTCCGCCGGGCTGATCTTCGCGAGATTGATCCCGATGTAGGTGTGCGCCGACAGGCAGTAGTCACAACCGTTGACCTGCGCCACCGCCAACGCGATCGCGTTGCGGGTCTTGAGGTCAAGAGTCTTGGCGTTCGCCGCATCGAGCGCGGCAAAGCCGCTCAGCGCGGCGGGGCTTGTGGCGATCAGACGAAACAGGTTCGGCACGCTGCCGAGCTGCTTGGCAACGGCATCAAGGATCGGCTTTGACGCATCCGGCGCATCATCGCGGGCCGGTATCGACAGACGGGACATGGGACATCTCCTGTGCGGTA
>NZ_BADD01000077.1 GCF_000333455.1 Rhodopseudomonas sp. B29 | reverse complement strand
GACATCGCAAGATTTTTTCCCACAAATTCAATGATCGCAGCCAACCCGCTACCCCAGCTGCATCTCACTCCCTTCCTTTGAACTTGAGAAAGCAGCGAAATCCCCAGCTTTATCGCCACTTTCCCGCAAATCCCCCCGTGGAAAAGCCACTTCCACCCGTTGCTCCCGCCCCCTCACGCGGCCATTGTCGCCGGCCAACAAGGCCTGGGTGGCCGGCTCGCGGGACGACATCGCGATACCGTTCATGATATTGTAACGGTTGAGAGATTCGCACGCGGCCGCCGAATCACGGCCAACCGAGCATCGGAACTGATGAAACTCACGCGTCTGCGCCTCCACGGGTTCAAGTCCTTCGTCGAACCCACCGATTTCATGATCGAGCCGGGCCTCACCGGCGTTGTCGGGCCGAACGGCTGCGGCAAATCGAATTTGGTCGAGGCGCTGCGCTGGGCGATGGGCGAGACCTCGCACAAATCGCTGCGCGCCACCGACATGGACGCGGTGATCTTCGCCGGGTCCGGCAACCGCCCGGCGCGCAACCACGCCGAAGTGGTGATGTCGCTGGACAATTCGGCCCGCACCGCGCCGGCAGCGCTGAACGATTCCGATACGCTGGACATCTCGCGCCGGATCGAGCGCGAGGCCGGCTCGCAATATCGCATCAACGGCCGCGAAGTCCGCGCCCGCGACGTCCAATTGCTGTTCG
>NZ_BADD01000078.1 GCF_000333455.1 Rhodopseudomonas sp. B29 | reverse complement strand
CTGCTGCCGGTGCTGCTGCCGATCGTTCTGGCGCTGGTGATGCTGCCGCTGATCGGCTCGTTCTCGTCCTGGGTAACCCTGACCGTCGCGTCGCTGGCGATGGGCATGATGATCTTCATCATGGCGTCGGGGCTGACGCTGGTGTTCGGGCTGATGGACGTGCTGAATTTCGGCCACGGCGCCTTCATTTCGGTCGGCGCCTATGTGGCGACGCTGGTGCTGCTGCCGCTGGCGGCGATGTCGCAATCCGACTCGCTGGTGACCAATCTGGCGGTGCTGGCCCCGGCGGCGCTCGCCGCGATGGCGGTGTCTGGCGCGCTGGGCCTCGTGGTCGAGCGCGTGCTGATCCTGCCGGTGTACGGCCAACATCTGAAACAGATCCTGATGACCACCGGCGGACTCATCGTCGCCGAGCAGGCGCTGTATGCGCTGTGGGGGCCGCAGATCATTCCGCTGCCGCTGCCGACCGCGCTGCGCGGCTCGTTCATCTTCGGCGACATCGCCATCGCCAAATATCGCCTGCTGGTGATGCTGGTCGGGTTGATCGTGTTCGTCGCGATTCAGCTGGTGCTGAACCGCACCAAGCTCGGCCTGTTGATCCGCGCCGGCGTCGAGAACCGCGAGATGGTCGAGGCACTGGGCTATCACATCAAGCGGCTGTTCCTCGGCGTGTTCATGGCCGGCTCGGCACTGGCCGGGCTCGGCGGCATCATGTGGGCGCTGTATCGCGAACAGGTCCACGCCTCGATGGGCAACGAGCTCACCGTGCTGATCTTCATCGTGGTGATCATCGGCGGCCTCGGCTCGGTCGGCGGCTGCTTCATCGGCGCGCTGCTGGTCGCGATGGTCGCCAATTACGGCGGCTTCCTGGTGCCGAAGCTGGCGTTGGTTTCCAACATCCTGCTGATGGTCGCCATCCTGATGTGGCGGCCGCGCGGGCTCTATGCGGTGACGTCACGATGATGATCCTGTCCGGCGATCCACCGCGCAGCCGGGTGCTGGCGCTGATCCTGATCGCAATCGTGCTGCTGCTGGCCATCACGCCGTTCGTCTTCCCGGGCGCCAAGCCGCTCAACGTCGCCGCCAAGATCTGCATCTTCGCGGCGCTGGTGGCGTCCTACGATCTGTTGCTCGGTTACACCGGCACGGTGTCGTTCGCCCACACCATGTTCTACGGCATCGGCAGCTACGCGGTGGCGATCGCGCTCTACGGCATGGGACCGAGCTGGGCGGCGGTCGCGACCGGCATCGTCATCGGTTTGCCGCTTGCGGCGCTGCTCGCACTGGTGATCGGCCTGTTCTCGCTGCGCGTCGAGGCGATCTTCTTCGCCATGATCACGCTGGCGGTGGCGTCGGCATTCCTGGTGCTGGCTTCGCAATTGTCGTGGCTGACCGGCGGCGAGGACGGCCGCAGCTTTCAGCTGCCCGAGCTGCTGCGCCCCGGCACCGTGTTCATCAAGGATCTGTTCGGCGTCCGCATCAACGGCCGTATCCTCACCTACTACATCATTCTGGTCGGCTGCGCCGCGATGGTGCTGGCGCTGCTGCGCGTGGTGAACTCGCCGTTCGGCCGGGTGCTGCAGGCGGTCCGGGAGAATCGCTTCCGCGCCGAGGCGCTGGGCTATCGCACCGTGTTTCATCTCACCTACGCAAACGTGCTGGCCGCGCTCGTCGCCGCCGGCGCCGGCGTGCTCAACGCGATGTGGCTGCGCTATGCCGGCCCCGATACGTCGTTGTCGTTTTCGATCATGCTCGACATCCTGCTGATGGTGGTGATCGGCGGCATGGGCACGATCTACGGCGCACTGATCGGCGCCACCATCTTCATCCTGGCGCAGAACTATCTGCAGTCGCTGATGGGCGTCGCCTCGACCGCGGCGGCAGACGCCGGGCTGCCGCTGCTGCCCGGCCTGCTGCATCCCGACCGCTGGCTGCTGTGGCTCGGCCTGTTGTTCGTGCTCAGCGTCTATTTCTTCCCGACCGGCATCGTCGGCCGGCTGCGCGGAGCGCCGAAATCGGCCGAGTAAGCTCGACGAAAGTCGTAAGCCTCATGTCTGTGCGCGGACCTGACGCGCCGAAACGCCGGTATGATCTGCGCCAGATCAATCTCGTGTGCAACTGCACAAAGTATCCTGTTGCCGTTCGGGGCGCTCCCACACCTCCGCGCCCCTCTCGATAAGGACGCTTCCTCCATCCGGATACCGAAACGGAGAAGCGCCCGGCTAAACAGGAAGTTGGAAATGACCGTGCTCATCGTGCTTACAGCACTGGCGTTCGCCGCCACCGTCGTGGTGGCCGGCGCGCTCGCAACCGCGGCCCCGGCCGGCCGCCTCGTATCCCAGGCGGCAGGCGCCGCCACCATGGTGATCGGGCCGATCCTCACGCTGGTGATCGCCGTCGTGCTGACCAAGTTCGTCGGAGAAACGTTCGCCGCCGCGGATGTCCTCCGCATCGCGGCTCCGCCTGCCTTTCGGCACGCTTTTCGTCGGCCCGCTGGCGTTCTGGTTCTTCCGCCGCCAGCGCCCGGCCAGCCGTCACACGCTGACGGCGAAAGCCTCCGTTCGCTGAACCTTGGACTCGGCGGAGGCGAAGACACCTCCGCCGAGCCTCTTTGCCAGCATGCTTTTTTCGCCCCAGCGCCGGATTTTCGAACTCGCGCTCCAAATTCCATGCGAGCGCATCTATTTTCGGCAGACCCATTGAGATTCCGACCGGGCGCCCCAAGTTCCAGCCATCCGCAATATTCCAGGACGGCTCCATGTCGACTTCCAAGCTCTTCGAGTCCTTCAAGCTCGGCCCGATCACGCTCGCCAACCGCGTCGTGATGGCACCGCTGACCCGCAACCGGGCCATTCCTGAAGGCCTCATCCCCAGCCCGCTGGCGCCCGAATATTACGGCCAGCGCGCCACCGCCGGCCTCTTGATAACCGAAGCCAGCCAGGTGTCGCAGCAGGGCCAGGGATATCAGGACACGCCCGGCATCTATTCGGACGCGCAGGTCGCCGCCTGGAAGAAAGTCACCGACGAGGTGCACAAGCGCGGCGGCAAGATCTTCATCCAGCTCTGGCATGTCGGCCGCATCTCGCATGTCGACCTGCAGCCGAACCACGGCAATCCGGTCGCGCCGTCGGCGATCCAGGCCAAGACCAAGACCTTCGTGGGCGGCCAGTTCGTCGATGTTTCCGAACCCCGCGCCCTCGAGCTGAAGGAAATTCCCGGCATCATCGAGGACTTCCGCAAGGGCGCGGCCAACGCCATCAAGGCCGGCTTCGACGGCGTCGAGATTCACGGCGCCAACGGCTATCTGCTCGACCAGTTCGCCAAGGACGGCGCCAACAAGCGTACCGATGAATATGGCGGCTCGATCCAGAACCGCGCCCGGCTGATGCTGGAAATCGCCTCGGCGGTGGCCAAGGAGATCGGGCCAGAACGGACCGGCATCCGGATTTCGCCGGTGACTCCGGCGAACGACGTTTCGGACAGCAATCCGCAGCCGCTGTTCGACTACATCGTCGACGAACTCAACAAGCTGAAGCTGGTGTACATCCACGTCATCGAGGGCGCCACCGGCGGCCCGCGCGACATCGCGCCGTTCGACTACGCGAGCCTGCGCAAGCGCTTCAGCGGTGCGTATATCGGCAACAACGCCTACGACCGTGCGCTGGCCGACAAGCAGCTCGATGCCAACGCCGCCGACCTGATCGCGTTCGGCAAGCCGTTCATCTCCAATCCGGACCTGGTCGAACGCCTCAAGCGCAACGCCCCCCTCAACGAAGGCGACCGCGCGACGTTCTACGGCGGCGGCGCCAAGGGCTACACCGACTATCCGACGCTGGAGCCCGCCCAGGCGGCGCAGTAAGCGCAAAGCCACACACTCCGTCATTCCGGGGCGCGAGCGCAGCTCGCGAACCCGGAGTCCCGAGATGTTCTGCACCTTCGGACGTTCCCACAATGTCGAGATTCCGGGTTCGCTCGCTACGCGAGCGCCCCGGAATGACTCGGGGAGAAGTTCTTCCAAAAGCTAAAGGGCCGGGATCGCTCCCGGCCCTTTTTTGCTTTTGCTAATCCCCGTCATGGCCGGGCTTGTCCCGGCCATCCACGTTCTTCGTGCTGCAAGCGCTGCAGTTCGTGGATGCCCGGCACAAGGCCGGGCATGACCTCGTTGAGGGCCGATGCGCCGATCAGACGCAGCCGCTTACTTCGCGTCCGCCCGCTTCGGCGGGGTCGCCGGCCAGGACTTGATCAGGGTGTCGTAGTCGATCGTTTCACCCTTCGGCTTCTCGTTCGCCAGCTTGCGCTGGGGCGCGATGTTGCCGTCCTTGGCGGACTTCTCGTACCAGTATTCGGCGGTCTGCTTCGGATTGAGCTTCGGTCCGCATTCACCCTGCACCTTCGACTTCTCGAGGCGTTCGAGCACCGAGTCCTGGGCCGCGGCCAGCGCGTCCATCGCCTGCTGCGGAGTCTTGGCACCGGACGACGCGTCGCCGATGTTCTGCCACCACAGCTGCGCCAGCTTCGGATAGTCCGGCACGTTGTTGCCGGTCGGCGACCACTGCACGCGGGCCGGCGAGCGATAGAACTCGATCAGACCGCCGAGCTTGGGCGCGCGCTCGGTGAACGACTTGTCCCAGATGTCGCTCTCACGGATAAAGGTGAGACCGACGTGGCTCTTCTTCAAGCTGACAGTCTTGGAGGTGATGAACTGCAGATACAGCCAGGCAGCCTTGCGGCGATCGGCCGGGGTGGACTTCAAGAGCGTGGCCGAACCCACATCCTGATAACCCAGCTTCATGCCTTCCTTCCAGTAAGCGCCGTGCGGCGATGGAGCCATACGCCACTTCGGGGTGCCGTCGGCATTCATCACCGGCAGGCCGGGCTTCACCATGTCGGCGGTGAAGGCGGTGTACCAGAAGATCTGCTGAGCGACGTTGCCTTGGGCCGGAACCGGGCCGGCCTCCGAGAAGGTCATGCCCTGCGCCTGCGGCGGCGCGTACTTCTTCATCCAGTCGAGATACTTGACGATCGAGTAGACCGCGGCCGGACCGTTGGTGTCGCCGCCGCGCTCGATCGACGAGCCGACCGGACGGCAGCCTTCCATGCGGATGCCCCATTCGTCGACCGGCAGACCGTTCGGCAGGCCCTTGTCGCCGTTGCCGGCCATCGACAGCCAGGCGTCGGTGAAGCGCCAGCCGAGCGACGGGTCCTTCTTGCCGTAGTCCATGTGGCCATAGACTTTGACGCCGTTGATTTCCTTGATGTCGTTGGTGAAGAAGTCGGCGATGTCCTCATAGGCCGACCAGTTCACCGGAACGCCGAGGTCGTAGCCGTACTTGGCCTTGAACTTGGCCTTGTATTCCGGATTGGTGAACCAGTCGTACCGGAACCAATACAGGTTCGCGAACTGCTGGTCCGGCAGCTGATACATCTTCTTGTCGGGCGCGGTGGTGAACGACGTGCCGATGAAGTCCGGCACGTCGAGCATCGGATCGGTGACGTCCTTGCCCTCGCCCTTCATGTAGTCCGACAGCGCGATGGTCTGGTTGTAGCGGAAGTGCGTACCGATCAGATCGGAGTCGTTGATCCAGCCGTCATAGACGTTCTTGCCGGACTGCATCTGGGTCTGCAGCTTCTCGACGACGTCGCCTTCCTGGATCAGGTCGTGCTTCAGCTTGATGCCGGTGATCTCGCTGAACGCCTTGGCCAGGGTCTTGGATTCGTATTCGTGGGTCGTCAGGGTTTCGGAGACGACGTTGATCTCCATGCCCTTGAACGGCTCGGCCGCTTTGGCGAACCACTGCAGCTCCTTGAGCTGATCTTCCTTGGACAGCGTCGAGGGCTGGAATTCCTCGTCGATCCACTTCTTCAGCACCGCGTCGTCCGCGGCGCGCGCGGGCACCGAGAGGCCGCCGGCGAGCAGCAGAGCTGCGCTCGCCGTCAGCATCAGCCCCCGCCGGCTGATGGGAGATATCCGTCCGATCAAATGTCGCATCTGGTTTCCTCCGTTAAAGCGACTTCAGTCCCGAGTTGATCCCGGGTCTGCTTCCGTAGACGCGCGTCAGACGGTGCGGAAAACCACAACCGCGGTGACGAGCGAGATCAAGGTGGCGACCCAAAGACTCGACACCTCCATTCCTTCACCGACCGGCAGTGTGGTCAGCGGCTCCGCGCCGACCAGCGCGATCCACGCGAGATGGATCACCGCGGCCAGGATCAGCGAGATGAACAGCCGGTCGCCGCGCGTCGTCGGAATCCGCAGGATGCCGACGCGCTCGACTTCCGGATAGGCGGCGGCCAGCCAGGTCATGGTGCCGAGCGTCAGCGCCAGCGCGGCAAAGAACGCTGCCGTCGGCCAGGTCCACGCCATCCAGGCAAAAGAGTCCATGGTTAGTGGCTCCCGTTTTCGTCGTGGCGAGTGACCACGTTTCCCTCGTCATTGCGAGCCGAAGGCGAAGCAATCCAGTTCAATGCATGGAGCTGGATTGCTTCGTCGCTTCGCTCCTCGCAATGACGGTGAAGATATTTCGTACTCATCGCAGCCTCACACCCGACCCAGCGCGAAGCCGCGCGCGATGTAGTTGCGGACGAACCAGATCACCAGCGCGCCCGGGATGATGGTGAGCACGCCGGCGGCTGCGAGCAGGCCCCAGTCCATGCCTGCGGCCGACACGGTCCGGGTCATCACCGCGGCGATCGGCTTGGCATTCACCGACGTCAGGGTGCGCGCGAGCAGCAGTTCGACCCAGGAGAACATGAAACAGAAGAACGCCGCGACGCCGATGCCAGACGCGATCAGCGGCATCAGGATCTTCACGAAGAACTTCGGAAACGAGTAGCCGTCGAGGAACGCCGTCTCGTCGATCTCCTTCGGCACACCGGAGACGAAGCCCTCGAGAATCCACACCGGCTTTGGGGTTTAGAGTCTGTTGTGTGCCGCAACTTCCTCCCATGGCCTATCTTACAGGTTCCGCGTGTAATACTAATTGTGGAATGGCAGCGCGTAAACCGTGGCCGGCGCCTTGCTGTTCGAGAGCTTCCAAACAAGCAGGTGCTTGTCCCCAAAGAAGCCTTACCCCGAGAACGCGTAGGCGGACGGCAATGCGAAAGAGATCGACAGCTCCGTATTGATGACCACCTCATCGAGCGAGTTGCTGTGGCCGGTGTATCAACTCGGATCGGTGAAGATGATCTCATAGTTTTCCATCGTCAGCTGGTGCGATCACAGCGTCATCGTAGAGACGATTTCGCCGTTGGTCTTGAAGCTCATGT
>NZ_BADD01000079.1 GCF_000333455.1 Rhodopseudomonas sp. B29 | reverse complement strand
AGCTGCCCGACACGCCGGTGGTGATCGCCGGCGACCGCGAAGAACTGCTGCGCGTGTTCGAAAATCTGATCGAGAACGCGCTCAAATATGGCGCCGCCGGTGGCCGCGTGCTGGTCTCGGTGGTGACCGCGATGTCCGCCGACGGAGTCTCCGAGCACCGGGTGGTGGTGCGGGATTTCGGCCCTGGTATCGCGCCCGAGCATCTGCCGCGGCTCACCGAGCGGTTCTATCGCGTCGACGTCGGCGACAGCCGTTCGCAAGGCGGTACCGGGCTAGGTTTATCGTTGGTGAAACATATTGTTAACCGCCACCGCGGGCGGCTTCTGATCGAAAGCGTACTGAAAAAAGGTGCGACTTTCACCGTCTGTTTCCCTGCGGGAAAGCCCTAGGGCGAGCCGGAAAATCCGATTAAAATCAGAGCGTTGCGACATTCACATGAGTGTCATCAAACCCTCATAAAAGGTCAACCGACCGCCCCTACAGGGGCGGGGTAGTAGGCGCAGTCGGGCGCGATGAGCGCTTCGCCTACACAGGGAGACCCTCATGAATTTCATCAAGGCAATCGTCGCAGCCGGCATGGTCGCGGCGTCGACCTCGGCTTTCGCGGCAGACATTACCGGCGCTGGCGCGACCTTCCCCTATCCGATTTATTCGAAGTGGGCCGATGCCTATAAGAAAGAAACCGGCAACGGCCTGAACTATCAGTCGATCGGCTCGGGCGCCGGCATCAAGCAGATCCAGGCCAAGACGGTGACCTTCGGCGCCAGCGACATGCCGCTGAAGCCGGAGCAGCTCGAAAAGGACGGCCTGGTGCAGTGGCCGATGGTGATGGGCGCGATCGTGCCGGTCGTGAACCTCGAAGGCGTCAAGCCGGGTGAGATGGTGTTCGACGGCCCGACGCTGGCCAAGATCTACCTCGGCGAGATCAAGACCTGGGACGACGCCGCGATCAAGAAGCTGAATCCGAACGTCAAGCTGCCGAGCGAAGCCATCACCGTGGTGCGTCGTTCGGACGGTTCGGGCACCACCTTCAATTTCACCGACTATCTCTCCAAGGTCAGCCCCGAGTGGAAGACCAAGGTCGGTGAGGGCACCGCGGTCGAGTGGCCGGTCGGCGTCGGCGCCAAGGGCAACGAAGGCGTTGCCGGCAACATCGGCCAGACCAAGAATTCGATCGGCTACGTCGAGTACGCCTACGCCAAGCAGAACAAGTTGACCTTCACCAAGCTGGTCAACAGCGCCGGCAAGACCGTCGAGCCGACGATGGCCGCCTTCCAGGCCGCCGCCGCCAATGCCGATTGGGCCAAGGCTCAGGGCTACTACCTGATCCTGACCAACCAGCCGGGCGACACCTCCTGGCCGATCACCGCCGCGACCTTCATCCTCATGCACAAGGAGCCGGCCGACAAGGCGGCTTCGGGTGAGGCTCTGAAGTTCTTCAAGTGGGCGTTCGCCAACGGCGCCAAGGCTGCCGAAGAGCTCGACTACATCCCGATGCCGGACTCGGTCGTCAAGCAGATCGAGAAGACCTGGTCGGCTGACATCAAGAGCTGACGACAGTCGGACGGCGCGCGATCCATACCGGGTCGCGCGCTGCCCGTCCGCATCACGACGGCGGGACAGCCGCATCCACGGCGGCGTCAGGCAGGCGCTTCAGATCCGAGCCGCTGCCTCGAGCAAGTTCAAGACACCCCGGACGACGATCTCGCCCATCCGTGCGGCGCTGCAGCGCCGATCGTTGCGGGCGGGGATATCAAGCAGGCGCGCGGCGGCGGGCTGATTTCGAGTACACTGCTCAGCAGAG
>NZ_BADD01000080.1 GCF_000333455.1 Rhodopseudomonas sp. B29 | reverse complement strand
GAGCGACGCCGGCGACGAGGCCGCCGAGCGCGCCCAGCCGTTCTGCGTCTATCAGGTTCTGCTGCGCGGTGCCGAGTTCGAGCAACGCCGTCTCTGCCTGCTCCTNGGACTCGCGCAGCTCGTCTTCGGCCTTGCGCTTGTCGATAGCATTCTCACGGAACACTTCGACGGCTCGCGCCATCTCGCCGACCTCGTCGGTCGCTTCGGTGCCGCCGACCCGGCGGTCGTAATCGCCGGTGGTGATCGCCTGCATCGATGTGAGGATCTGCCGCAGCGGCGCGCGGATGCTGAGCGCGATGATGGTGCCGGCCGTCATGATGAAGCCGAGGAACACCACGGCGATCGACAGAACCTTGCGGGAAATGTCGGTCAGCGTGCGGTCGAAGGTTTCCTGCGCGCGCTGCTCGCGCTGGCGCATTTTCACCGACAAGGCGTCGATCGCCGCGATGGTGGCGGCCTGACTGGCATCGATCGAATTGCGCAGCACGTCGCTGCGGCTGGCGAGTTGCTCCGACAGGGCCTGCAGGCCGTCGCGCAAGGCCGCAGCGCGATCCTTCAGCCGATCGAGTGCCAGCTTCTGCAGGTCGTTGTCGGCGAGCTCCTTCATCACCGGCACGGTTCGCTCGATGGTTTCGGTGTTACGCCGCGCTTCTTCGGCCGAGTCCTTGGACAGCGACAGATAGTACGAGTTCGCCGCCACCAGCATCGCGGTGAAGGCCTCGCGGGAGCGGCCGAGCGGCGGCCAGATCTGCGCGTCGCGCTGACCGGTGGCGCCTTCGATCACCGAATACAGCGCGGCGATGTCGCGTGCCGGCCCCTGCACCCTGGTCTCGTAGGTGTCCTTGATCTTGCTCTGGAGCTGTCGCAATTCGCCGAAGCCGGAGAGTAGGCGGTCGGTGACGCGCTCCAGCTCGTCGACCGAGCCCGACAGGATCGGATCACTGGAGGCGCGATTGCTCAAGGTGCCGAGTACGGCTTCGCGCAGCAGCAGGATTTCGGCGAACAGGTCGGGGCTGGGCTGGTTGATATAGCGGTGAATCAGGTTCTGCAGCCGGCTGGTCTCGCTTTCGAGCAGCGCCAGGACCTGGTCGGATTCACGCACCTGGCGGACGTCGTCCCAGGCGCTGCGCAGCACCCGCGCGCCGCTCCAGATCAGGCTCACCAGCGCCAGCACCACCAGCGAGTTCAGAGCCGCGATTGACAGGATACGCCAGCGGATCGGAATGGCACGAACAAGCCCGATCAGCCCGGTGCGACCGCTGCGGTGAGAGCCGCCCGAGAATTCGTCTGCATCCGGATGGAGTGGATCGGCCCCGCGCACCTGCGTCATCCTGTCAACGATGAAGACAGCGCGGCGTGTTCGGCCGTGCGGCTGCTGATCAGCAACCCTGCTATCAGGCGGCCCGCCACGGCACCGACAGCCGATACGCGGCCGCGCAAGGCGCTCTTGCAGGCAGGCGGGGCGCGACTGGACAGCAGCAGTTTCATCCCATAAAGTTGAGTCCGCGACCGGGGACCGACAGCAGTTCCGATATTTAGCAGATCGACATAGGGCATGGCTATCGGAAGCGCGAAGCGTCGGACGGCCGGATGGGCGCTGCTCCTCGCCGCATTGCTGTATGTGTTGCCGGCCGGCACCGCCCGGGCGGCCACAGAGATCGCCTGGTGGCATGCGATGTCGGGCGAGCTCGGCCGCAGGCTCGAGCAACTCGCCGCCGATTTCAATGCTTCGCAGAACGAATTTCGCGTGGTGCCGATCTATAAAGGCAACTACACCGAAACCGTGACCGCGGCGATTTTCGCGTTCCGCTCGTCGAGCCAGCCGGCGATCGTCCAGGTCAACGAGATCGCAACCGCCACCATGATGGCGGCCAAAGGCGCGGTATATCCGGTGTTCGAACTGATGCGCGACCAGAAGGCGCCGTTCTCGCCGTCGGACTATCTGCCCGCCATCACCGGTTACTATACCGATCTCGACGGCAACATGTTGTCGTTCCCGTTCAATGCCTCGACACCGATCCTCTACTACAACAAGACCGCATTCCGCGCCGCGGGACTGGATCCCGAAAAGCCGCCGCGAACATGGCCGGAGGTCGGAGCCGTGGCCAAGCGGCTGCTCGATGCCGGCAGCCGATGCGGCTTCACGACGTCATGGCCGTCGTGGATCAACATCGAGAATTTCTCCGCCTATCACAATCTGCCGCTGGCGACGCAGTCGAACGGCCTCGGTGGCCTCGATGCGGTGCTGCTGTTCAATAACCCGACCGTGGTTCGCCACGTCGCGCAGCTCGCCGAATGGCAGACGACCAAACTGTACGATTACAGCGGTCGCGGCACCGCGGCCGAGCCGCGATTTCAGGACGGCGAATGCGGCATCTTCATCGGCTCGTCGGCAACCCAGGCCGACATTATCGCCCGTTCGAAGTTCGACGTCGGCTACGGCCGATTGCCGTATTGGCCGGACGTCGCCGGCGCACCGCAGAACACCATTATCGGTGGCGCGACGTTGTGGGTGCTGCGCGGCCGGCCGGAGGCGGAGTACAAAGGCGTGGCGCGGTTCTTCACGTTTCTGTCGCAGCCCAAGGTGCAGGCCGCCTGGCATCAGCAGACCGGCTATCTGCCGATCACCAAGGCGGCGTACGAACTCACCCGCGCCCAGGGCTTCTACGCCAGCCACCCCGGCACGGCGATCTCGATCGAGCAGATTACGTCTAAGCCGCCGACCGAGAATTCACGGGGGCTGCGGCTCGGTTCCTTCGTGCTGATCCGTGTCGCGATCGACGAAGAAATGGAGCAAGCCTTCACCGGCAAGAAATCCGCCCAGGCCGCGATGGACTCCGCCGTGGAGCGCGGCAACAAGTTGCTGCGCCAATTCGAGCAGACGCGGCCGTAGGGCTGTTTGTATTTTGACTCCGTCATGGCCGGGCTCGTCCCGCCTGCGCGGCCGAAGCCGCTTCGTCGCGGCGAAGGCCCGGCCATCCACGTTGTTTCTGACAACTTCTGCCTAAAGACGTGGATGCCCGGCACAAGGCCGGGCATGACGGTGGAGAGCGAGTGATCGAACTTGCTGGTCTCAGCGCGCCGAACTCTCAGCGTCCTCACGCCCAGCCGTCGCCCTGGATGCCGGGATTGGCGTACACCACGCCGCCGTCGACCGGCAGCGTCGCGCCGACCACATAGTCGCCCGCACGCGACGCCAGGTAGATCGCAGCCCCCGCCATGTCCTCGTCGGTGCCGATGCGGCCCGACGGCACGCGCTTGGCGACGTGATCGGCCTCGTCGCGTGCGGCGCGGTTCATGTCGGAGGCGAACGGGCCGGGTGCGATCGCCGTGACGACGATGTGATCCTTGATCAGTTTCACCGCCATGCGACGCGTGAGGTGAATGAGGCCGGCCTTAGAGGCTGCGTAGGAGTAGGTCTCGAGCGGATTGACGAAGATGCCGTCGATCGATGCGATGTTGATCACCTTGCCGGGCCGGTCGGCACTCGCCGCCGCGCGCAGCGGGCCGGCCAGCGCCTTGGTCAGGAAGAACGGCGACTTGACGTTGAGGTTCATCACCTTGTCCCAGCCGGCCTCGGGGAATTCGTCGAAGTCGGCGCCCCAGGCGGCGCCTGCATTGTTGACCAGAATGTCGAGCTTGGGTTCACGGCGCTTGATCTCGCCGGCCAGCATGTCGATGCCCGCCATGGTCGAAATGTCGATCGGCAGCGCGATGCATTCGCCGGGATATTGTTCGGTCAGTTCGTCTGCGGTGGCCTGGCAGGCCGCAGCTTTGCGCGCGGTGATGTAGACGCGCGCAGCGCCGTAAGCGAGAAAACCGCCGGCGATCATCTTGCCGATGCCGCGCGAGCCGCCGGTCACCAGCGCTACGCGTCCGTGCAGCGAAAATAGATCCTTGAACATCGTGCCCCCTTTGCTTTCGCCTTTGCTTTCGCACGATCTGTGCGGCGGCGCTGGAAGCGAGTCAAGGCGGGGAGCGGGACGAGCGATCAGGCCGCGTCGAACAGACGGAAGCTGTTCCACATCGCGGTGGCGGCGCCGGACATCAGCACCGGCAGCAGGCGGTTGTTCTGATAATTGCCGTTGAGCGATACGCGCGGCAACGCCGTCATGTGAGCGCAGCTGCCGGCGAAGATCATGCCGGGCCGGGTCGTCACCGCGGTCTTGAAGCCGGCAGCTCGGGCGATCGCGAACTCACGCAAGCCGGCGGCGCTGCGGTCACCGTAAGGGTAAGCCAGATGAGCCACCTCGCGCCCGAGCTGCTGCTCGATACGTGCGCGGCTTTGAGTGATCTCCTCCGTGGCGACGGGCTCGCTCTGCTTGGCGAGCAAAGCGTGGCTGATGCCGTGGGCGCCGATCGTCACCAACGGGTGCGTCGCGAGGCTGCGCAATTCGTCCCAGGTCAGGCAAAGCTCGCGGCTGACTTCGGTGTCGTCGAAGCCGTAGCGCCGGCACAGCGCCGCCATGGCCTCGACCAGATCCTCGCCGCCAGGGAGCCCGCGCAGCAGATCATGCAGCCGCTCGAATGTCAGTTGTTTGGCCGGCGGTGTCGCGCAATCGAAGACGAACGTCTCGTCGCCGATCTCCGCCTCGATGCGATCGTGGCGGGCGATCAGCCGCTGCAGGGTGATCCACCACAGCCGGCCCCGACCATCGGCGAAGTCGCTGGTGACGTAGATGGTGAAGGGCGCCTCGAACTCCTCGAACGCGGCGAGTGCGAAGTCGCGATTGTCACGATAGCCGTCATCAAGCGTGATGCAGGCGAAGCGGCGACTGAAGTCCTGCTCGGTCAGCCGCCGGTGCATTTCGTCCAGCGTGATGACGTCGACGTCGTTGTCACGCAGATGCCTCAAGGTGGCGCGCAGAAACTCCGGCGTCACTTCGAGATGGCGGTTTGGCTGAAACGGGTCGTCGAGGCGGGGCCGCACATTGTGCAGCATGAGGATGGTTCCGACTCCCGCCAGGATCGGCCGCAGCACGCGGTGGGCGCCGGTGAAATACAGTGTTTCCAGCCCGGCGCGGATGATGTTGTGGCGAAGTTGCTTCATCGGGGTGCGGGGCCGTCCATTGCGGCGGGATGCTAGCGATCACGCCTGAAGAAACAGTTATAAACAATGCCCAGCTTGGTTGGTTTTCCCTGAATTGCGTTTGACAGCCCCGCAACGGTTTGATTTCTCTCCGCTTCCGATGCACGGGAAGCGAAATGCGCGGTCTCTACAGCTCCAGCGGTAAATGGTGGCCCGGCGTCATCCCGCTGCTCATCCTTTGGATCGTCGCGGCCTGGAACATCACCCCCCAAGTCGAGTCCGAACTCGCCGCCAGGGCTGACGCCGCGCTCGGTACGTCGGTCTTGGACAAGACCCGGATTGCCGCCGCCGGGCGCGACATCACGCTCACCGCGGACGCCTTTTCCGAACAGGGCCGCAGCAGCGCCGTGGCGGCGGTCGAAGCGGTCCCGGGCATTCGCCTGGTGCGGGACCGCACCCGGCTGGTCCCGGAAGTCTCGCCTTACGTCTTTACCATCCAACGTGACGTCGTTCGGGTAACACTCAGCGGCAGTGCGCCGTTGCCGGCCAGCAAGGCGCGGCTGATCGACGCGGCCCGCGCGGTGCTGAAGGGCGTCGACATTTCGGACCGGATCGTTCTGGCACGGGGGGCGCCGCAGCGCTTCGATGCCGCCGCGGTCCTGCTGGTCGATCAGATCGGGCGGCTGAAGGAAGGCAAGATCACTCTGACCGACAATGCCGTGAGCCTGTCCGGCATGGCGCGGGAGCTCGGCGGCCGCGAGGCGATTGCGGCGGCGCTGCGCAATCTGCCGGAGGGTTATGGCGTGGCCGAAAATGTCGTCGAGGCGCCGCCTTACGTGTTCCAGGCGGTGAAGGATCCGGTGGCCTCGACGCTGACGCTGACCGGCTACGTCCCCGACAACGCCGCCCACGCGGCTCTGGTCGAGGCGGCGGGCCGCAAATTCTTCAGCGAGAAGGTGGTGGATCATCTCGGCGCCAGTATCGGAGCGCCGCAGGGCTTTTCCGACGCTGTCGCCACCGCGCTCGGAGCATTATCGCGGCTTTCGACCGGTACGCTGGTCGTGTCGGACCGCTCGGTGCACCTGACAGGCGATGCGCTGTTCGATGCGGCGGCCAACCAGATCCGCGGCGGTCTGAACAAGGAGCTGCCACAGGGCTGGACCGTAAAGGCGGACATTTCGGTGAAGCCGGCGGGCTCGCCGGTCGATGGCACGGTGTGCCAGCAATTGTTCAACGAGCTGCTGGCCAAGACCACGGTGCGGTTCGACTCGGCCAGCGCCACCATCGACAAGGACTCGGTCGGCCTGCTCGACCGGCTGGCCCAGACTGCGATGCGCTGTCCCAACACCAGCATCGAGGTCGCCGGCCACACCGATGCCGACGGCGACGAGGCGCGCAATCAGGCCCTGTCGGAGCGCCGCGCCAAGGCGGTGGTGGACGAGATGATCAAGGACGGGCTGCCGCCCGAGCGTCTGCAGGCGTACGGCTACGGCAGCAAGATACCGCTGGCCAGCAACGATACCGAGGCCGGCAAAGCAAAAAATCGCCGCATCGATTTCGTAGTCAGGTGATTCATGATGGCGCTGTTCGATTTCTATTGGGGCTGGCTGGTCGGAGCGCTGCTGATCGGGTTCGGCTCCGGCTGGATCTCGGTGGTGCATCGCGGACCCGACCTGTCGCGCAACGGCGCCCTGGGCGTCGGGGGTATCGTGGCGGTGCTGATCGGGTTGTCGCTGGCGCGTCTGGTGCCCGGCGAGCCCGGGTTCTGGCTCGACCTGTTGCTGGTGATGTTTGCCGCTTATCTGATCGGATGCGCGGTCGGCTCCTGGTTGCGTTACTGGGTCGTGTCCCGCCAGATGCGGCGGAGCTGACGGCAAGGCGCCATTAAGGTTGGCGCGGCCTGCGGCGTTTGGCGTGATTTGGTTTTCGCGGGACTGTGAAAGGCTGACCGGCGCAACCAACTCTCGGCGCTGCCGGCATAATTCGTCCCGCTGCGAGCTAAAATGGCGAGGTACAATCGTCCGATCGTTACGGTTGTCGTGATATGGGTTTAGATGTCACAAGCGGCAGAAGGGCAATCGAGGTCTAAATGCTGGTCGCATTTCGCAGGACGGTGACGGCTCTGCGCGAAAAGCAAATTCTGCACAAGCTCGCCGTTGCGATCAGCATCGCCGTCATTGCGACCGCCTGTTACGTCCTCGTCCATATCCTGCGCGGCATCGACACCGAAGAAGTCCTCGACGCGATGCGCCAGATCGAGCCGAAGTCGGTGGCGCTCGCCGGTCTTTTCGTCGCGGCTGGTTATTTCACTCTGACGTTTTACGATTGGTTCGCCGTCCGCGCGATCGGACGCGACAACGTCCCGTATCGCGTCAACGCATTGGCGGCCTTTACCAGCTATTCGGTCGGCCACAATGTCGGCGCCAGCGTCTTCACCGGCGGCGCCGTGCGTTATCGCATCTACTCGGCCTATGGGCTCGACGCCATCGACGTCGCCAAGATCTGCTTTCTCGCCGGTCTCACCTTCTGGCTCGGCAACGCCGCGGTGCTCGGCCTCGGTGTCGCCTATCATCCCGAGGCTGCGTCCTCGATCGATCAGTTGCCGCCCTGGCTCAATCGCGCTCTCGCCGTCGCCATCCTGGCCGGACTGGTCTTCTATGTGATCTGGGTGTCGGCAAAGCCGCGTTTCGTCGGCCGCGGCAGCTGGACCGTGCAACTGCCCGGCGGCAGGCTGACGTTGCTGCAGATCGCCATCGGCATCGTCGATCTCGGCTTCTGTGCGCTGGCGATGTACGTGCTGGTGCCGGACGAGCCCAATCTCGGGTTCGTCGTGGTGGCGGTGATCTTCGTGTCGGCGACGCTGCTCGGCTTCGCCAGCCATTCGCCCGGCGGCCTCGGCGTGTTCGACGCCGCCATGCTGGTCGGGCTGTGGCAGATGGACAAGGAAGAGCTGCTCGCCGGCATGCTGCTGTTCCGCCTGCTGTACTACTATGCACCATTCATTCTCTCGGTACTCGTTCTCGCCGGCCGTGAGCTTTTGCTCGGCGCGCGTCTCAAGCGCGTCGGCGGCCTCGCGGAAGCGCTCGATCCCAAGCCCGTCCGCGAAGATCCCTCACCAGGTTGAGCCATGATCGCCCAGGCGCCCGAAGACCACGTCCGCGGACAGCTGATCACCACGCCGCCGCGCGAGCCCGTATCGACAACGGCGCCCTGGCCTGATCGGCTGCGTCACGCCGCCATCATTCTGGTGGCGTCGGCCCTGGCGCTGGTGGTGCTGGCGGTGTTCGGCGAGATTACGCCGGCCGGCGCCGCGGCCATGTTCGCCTGCATCGCCGCGGCGGCGCTGGTGCCATGGCGGCTCGCCGATGCCGGACATGCGCGAGAGGATTCGCTCGGGATCAGTCCGGTCGAAACACCTGTCGTCCGCGCGGTGGTGGCCGGCATGCCGGACCCCGCAGTGCTGCTCGATCGCGCCGGGCGCGTCATCCATCTCAATGCCGCGGCGGCCCAGCTCGCACCGGCGCTGCGCGCCCGCGAGCTCGCGCAGTTCGCGCTACGCAATCCCGAAATCGTCAACGCGCTACGCGAGGCGATCGCCACCGCCGAACCGCGGAACGTACGCTATCTCGATCATGCGCCGATCGAGCGCTGGATGGAGCTGATCTCGCGC
>NZ_BADD01000081.1 GCF_000333455.1 Rhodopseudomonas sp. B29 | reverse complement strand
ATCTCGTTCTTGACGCGTTGGCGCGCTGCAGTCGCAGCCACTGCGTCGACAGCCGGCGGTTGGCCTGGGTCAGCGCCCGGGTACGCTGGGCGACGCGGTCTTCGAGCTGAGTATTGGCCTCATGGAGCTGGCGATAGAGGATCACGTTGTCGAACGCGATCGACAGCCGGCTGCCGAAGATCTGCACCAGCGACTGATCGGTGTCGGAGAGTTCGCGCTCGGCCTGCAGCAGCACCACGACCTCGCGGCCGCTGCCGGTGCGGACATAGAGCACGGTGCGGTGGTCGGCGAAATCATGCTGACGGCGGCGGAAAGCTTCCTCGACCATCTGGCGCAGATCGGGATCGAGCGGCGCGGTGCCGGGCGAGCCGATGAAGCGGCTGTAGCAGCCCGAGCCGGCCAGCACCGAGAAATCGTCGCCGGCGTCGCGTAGCACCAGGATGCCGGCGCAATCGACATTGAGCAGCGAGGCGAGCTGGGTCAGCACGCCTTCGGCGAGCCGCTGCATCGACTTGAAGTCGTACAGCGTCGAGGCGGCATCGATGATGATCTCGAGCCCGCGCCGCGTCTGCACCATGCGTTCGAGCTGTTGGTAGCTGCGCAGCGCGGCGGTCAGCGAGGTGAACAGTTTGTCGGCGGTGAGTTCGGTCTTGGCCTTGTAGTCGTTGATGTCGTACTCGACGATGACACGGCGCTCCGGCGCCTGGCCGGGCTGGCCGGTGCGCAGGATGATGCGGACGGTCTCGTTCTTGATCTCGTTGCGGATGTATTCGACGAGGTCGAGGCCGGCGGCGTCCGTCTCCATGATGACGTCGAGCAGCACCGCCGCGACATCCGGATTGGCGCGCATCAGTTCGCGGCCTTCGGCGGCCGAATAGGCCGACAGGATTTCCAGCGTCTGGCCGTTGAGGCTGTAGTCGCTCAGCGCGAAGCGGGTGCCTTCGTGCACTGCGGCATCGTCGTCGATGACCGCGATCTTCCACTTCCGTCCGCTCGATACCTCGGGGACCGAATCGGTATCTTCGATCAGTTGGAGGATATCGTCCTGGTCGGCCATTTCACCTGCCCGTTCACTTGCCCGTCGATGGTCGTGTCGGAATCGGCCGCGCCCGTCGCGGTACGCGGCATGATAATGCGAAAGGTGGTGCCTTGTCCCAGCCTGGATTCCAGCACCATTCGGCCGCCGAGCTGTTGGGTCACCAGATTGTAAACGATATGCAGGCCGAGCCCGGTGCCACCCTCGTTGCGGCGGGTGGTGAAGAACGGGTCGAACGCCTGACGCTGGACGTCGGGGGTCATGCCGGCGCCGTTGTCGGCGAAGATGATCTCGACATCGTCGGCGCCGCGCGGCCGCGCCGTGATGGTAATCGCCCCGGCGCGCCTGTCCGGAAAGGCGTGGTTGGCGGCGTTGAGGAACAGATTGGTCAGAATCTGGCCGTAGGAGCCCGGATAGCCGTCGATCAGCAACCCTTTCGGCACGTCGACCACAAAGCTGATCGGCGCCCGCTTCAGGACCGGGCTGAGGCTGGCAATGATCTGCTCGGTGGGCTCGTGCAA
>NZ_BADD01000082.1 GCF_000333455.1 Rhodopseudomonas sp. B29 | reverse complement strand
CAACAGCGTTCGGGTCGCCGAGCTGCAGGTGAAGTCCGGTCGCGAGGCGCTGCGTAATGTCGGCCAGGGCGTGCTGCTTGACGCCGTCACCGCCTACACCAACGTGTTGGCCAATCAGGCGTTGGTCGCCGCGCAGAAGGCCAACGTCGACTTCCTCAACCAGACCCTCGACATCGTCAAAAAGCGGCTCAACGCCGGCGATGTGACGCCGACCGATACGGCCCAGGCCGAGGCGCGGCTCAGCCGCGGTCGCGCCGATCTCAACGCCGCCGAGGTGTCGCTCGCCATCAGCCAGGCGACCTATGCGCAGGTCATCGGCAGCCCGCCCGGCAAGCTCAGCCCCGCCACGACGGTCGATCGCTTCATCCCGCGCAGCCGGGAGGAGACGATCGAGATGGCGATCCGCGGCAACCCGGCCGTGCTGGCGGCGGGCTTCGATGTCGACGTCGCCTCGACGACGATTCGGGTCGCCGAAGGCAGCCTGCTGCCGACCGTGACCCTGCAGGGTTCGGCCAGCCGCAGCCGCGACTCCGACCAGACGCTCGGCACCTACGGCACCGACCAGGCTTCGGTGGTCGGCCAGGTGACGGCGCCGATCTATGACGGCGGCCTCGCCGCCGCGCAGACGCGACAGTCCAAGGAGATCGAAGCGCAGAGCCGGCTGGTGCTGGAGCAGGTGCGCAACCAGTCGCGCACCGCCGCCATCAGCGCCTGGGTCGCCAATGAGGGCGCCAAGATCGCGGTGAGCGCGGCCGAGTCGGAAGTGCGTGCTGCCGAGATCGCCCTCGCAGGCGTCGGCCGCGAAGCGCAAGGCGGCCAGCGCACCACCGTCGACGTGCTGAACTCGCAGCAGGACCTGATCTCGGCGCGTGCGCGCCTGATCGGTGCGCAGCGTGATCGGGTGATCGCGTCCTATCAGTTGCTCAGCGCTGTCGGCAGGCTCGACGTGCAGACCCTCGGCCTGAATACGCCTGACTA
>NZ_BADD01000083.1 GCF_000333455.1 Rhodopseudomonas sp. B29 | reverse complement strand
CGCCAATATCCGCGTGCTCGACCGCTTCGGCCGCTATGGCGGCGAAGAATTTCTGATGCTGCTGCCCAATACCTCGCGCCAGGAAGCCTGCAGCCTGCTCGACCGGCTGCGCGTCATTGTTGCAGATCTCGATTGGAGTGCCTTCTCTCCGGGCATGCGGGTGACGCTGTCGGCCGGCGTGACTACCATGTCGTTCGGCGAACACGCCGAGACCATCCTCGCCAGAGCCGACACTGCGCTCTACACCGCAAAGGCCGAAGGACGGGATCGAATTGCCATAGCCTGAAGAAACGGGCGACTGAAGCTCCAGGACAGAGTAGAGTAATGCGTTCAAAAGCACCTTCCACCGCCAACCTGCTCGACGAATTGCAGGCGACCCTGGCCCACGGCACCGTCGCCCGGCGGGTCGAAACGTTGCGGCGGGTCACCGATCTGTTTCTCGATGGTGGCACCGACTACACGCCGGACCAGATCACGTTGTTCGACGACGTGTTCGGCTGCCTGGTCGAGAATATCGAGGCGAATGCCAAGGCGCTGCTGGCGCAGCGGCTGGCGCCGGTGACTGCGCCGCCCCGCATCATCCGCCATCTGGCCTTCGAGGACCGCATCGAGATCGCGGCACCGGTGCTGTCGCAGTCGGAGCAACTCGACGACGCCACGCTGATAGCCAATGCCCGCACCAAGGGCCAAAGCCACATGATGGCGATCTCCACCCGCAAGACCCTCAGCAATGCCGTGACCGACGTCCTCGTCGAACTGGGCAACGAGCAGGTGTTGCAGAGCACGGTTGAAAATCCCGGAGCCGAGTTCTCCGACAACGGCTATTCGGTGCTCGCCCGGCGAGCCGAAGCGAACGACCGCCTTGCCGACGCGCTCGGCCGACGCAGCATTCCGCGGGCGCAATATCTCAAGCTGATCGCCGTGGCCTCCGCGGCGGTGCGGGCTCGGCTCGAGGCCGCCAACCCACAGGCCGCGGTCGAGGTGACGACTGCCGTGCGCCAAGCCACGCGGCTGGCGCGCTCGGCGTCAGCGGCGAGCCGTCAGACCAACATCGCCCACGGGCTGGTACGGTCGATGTTCGAGGAAGGTCGGATCAACGCCACACAGGTCCATAACTTCGCCCAGCAGCGCAAATTCGACGAGACCAATCAGGCGATCGCCTGCCTCGCCAATACGTCCGTCGAGATCGCCGAGGCGATGATGGTGGAGTCGCGCGACGAAGGCGTGCTGATCCTCGCCAAGATATGCGGCCTGCCCTGGGCGACCGTGAAAGAGATCATCGAGATGCGCGATGAGGCCGCCGCAATCAAATCCGGCGACCTCACCGAATGCCGCCTCACCTACGAACGGCTTCGCGTTTCTACCGCGCAGCAAGTTCTGCGCTTCCATCGCATGCAACAATCCAGCGCCGCCGCCCCGCCGGCCGCCTGAGCGGCCGACGGCGCGAAGCCGCCAATCACCACTTCGCTTTGAAGCCGGCATACACGGCGCGACCCGTGCCAGGCTCGAACAGCGGTGAATTGGCGTTGGCCTTGTCGATGATGCTGGCCGACGCGATGTAGGTCTTGTTCAGAAGATTGCGGCCCTCGATGTAGATCGAATAAGGCCCACCGTTGTCGATACCCGCCTTCAACCCGAGCAACGCGTAGGGCTCGGTCTTCAGCGTGTTGGCGCTGTCGACGTAGTAAGCCTGCGGCACCCACTCGACATTCGGCCCCGCGTAGAAGCCGTTGGCGTGTTTGTACAGCAGCTCTGCGCGCAGATAATGCCTCGGCGCACCGGGCAACAAATTGTTGCCGAACTTGGCATCGTTGTCGAAGCGGAAGTCGTTCAGCGTATAGGCCATATTGAGCCACAGCTTGTCCGGAGCCGGTCCGCGGTCGAACAGGCCCTTGAGCACGGCAGCGCCGAGCCCCGCTTCGATGCCCTGATGCACGGTGCGATCGGCGTTGGTGACGTTACAATTGCCGAACGCGCTGTACAGGCACAAGAGTTCGTCCTTGATCTCGGAACGATAGCCGGTCAGCTCCCAGGTCAGGTCCGGCCGGCGACCGCGCGTGCCGATCTCATAGGTGGTCGCGCGCTGCGGCCGGATCGAGGTGAAGGGAATGCTGGGAATACCAGGCCCCGACGAGCTTTCGCCGAAGCTCGGCACTTCGGCGCTACGCGAGATGTTGGCGAAGCCCTGCCAGGTCGGATCGATCTGCCACAGCAGCCCGCCTTTCGGGCTCCACAGGTCGAAACTGGTCGAGCCTGACTGATTGCCATCGGCAAGGTAGCGATCGCGGCGATCGCGCGCCGCGTGCAGGAACTGCGTGCCGCCGACCAGCGCCAGGTTGCGCAGCACGTAGAAGGAATCCTCGATGTAGAGCGAGGTGTTCTTCGAACTGTCGATCGACGATGACGCTAGCGCGCCCTTGTTGCCGGCGATGTTGACGTATTGCTTGTTGTCGATGCGGCCGTTCAGCACGTTGACGCCGGCGACCAGCCGATTGCGGAAGCCGCCGATCAGGCGATCGTCGGTGACTTTGGCGAAGCCGCCGTAGTCCTGATAGTGATAGTCCAGCCATTGAAAGATCGGATGCATCAGATGCCGGTCGACCCCGAACATGCCGAAATCGACTACCGTGTCCTCGAACCGGATGGTGGTCTTGTTGGCGATCCGCACGGTGTCGATGTTGCGCTGCTGATCGAGCGTGACATTGCCGGCCGCCGCAGTCTCCGGCGAGTTCAGCGCCGACTGCTTGGTCACCGAGCCTGGGATGCGCTGCCGGATGCTGTTGGCGTTGAGATAGAACCGCGTCTCGATATCGGGCGTGATCTGATAGCCGACATTGGCGCTGACGCGATTGCCGTGGCCGTCGCTGTGATCGCGAAAGCCGTTGGTCGCCTGGGTCGAGGCGGTGATGTAGCCGTCCCAGGCGCCGTTGACGCCGCCGGCATTAGCCTGCAGCCGGCGATAACCGAATGCACCGGCATCGACGCTGACACCGTTCGGATGAGGATCGCGCCCCGAAGGGGTGACGAAGTTGATCGCGCCGCCTAGCGAGTTGGCGCCGAACTGCAGCGCGTTGCCGCCTTTGTACACCTCGACGTATTTGTAAGCGGTCGGATCGATTTCCTGAAAGTCTCCGTAGCCATCTGCGGTGTTGATCGGGATGCCGTCCATATAAAGCTGGACGCCACGCAGATGGAAATTGCGCGACAGGCCCGAACCGCGGATCGACAGCCGCGTATCGTCGCCCCATTTCGGTTGCGCGAACACGCCCGGGACGTAGTCGAGGATGTCCTTGATGGTGTTGGACACGGTCGAATTACGATAGGCGTTGGCCGGGACCAGCGCGACGCCGCCCGGTGTCTGTTCGATGTCGCGCAAAGCCTGTTGAACGGTCAGCACCGTCAGGGACGGGCCGCGCACGGCCTCTGCCGGCGCAGCAACGGCGGGCGCTTGCGGTGCCGTGGTGGTGGCACGCGCGGCGCGGGCAGCCGGCGCAGCGGCGCGCGGCTTCGGCCGGGCGGCGGGACGCGTCGCCTGGTCGGGCGCCTGCACTGTGACCGGCGGCAACACGCCATCGGATCGGCTTTGGGCAAAAGCGGGGAAGCAAACAAGCGACGTGGACAGCATCGCGATGGCCGGCGCCAGCAACAAGCGACGCGGCCGCGAACACGCGGACGACATGGGAAGACTCCAACGACTGAATTGACGATGTGATGGACGCGCCGAGATCGGCGCAGGTCGTCAGGTCAGCGTCGGGGGGCCCCGCGGCCGATGGTCGTGATGAAGCTCGATCGCCACGAACGGCGCCACACGCGGCACCTCGTAGCTGATCCCGAAGGCGATACGGATCGCCAGCGCGGGCGCGAGCGGCGGCGGCGTGGCGCTGACGTGCTGGCCGAGACACAGCGGACAGCGAACAGGCACCTGCTTGCCCGACTTACCGAGATCTTCGGGAGCCTGATCCGTCTCTGCCAGCGTCAGGCAAAATTCGTGGCCGTTCAGAAACTGCACCGGCGGCTGCGCCGCCAGCAGCGAGGCGGCCAGGATCACGTTGAGCACGAGTGCGTACGCGGCGACCAAAGCCGCCGTCACCGCGATCGCCCGCTTCCGTGAAAACCTGCCCACAGCCCATGCCCCCGCGGGTGTTTTCCTACCGGGGCTAACGAGAGTCAAATGCAATTGGGATCAGGAAGAGCCCGGAGACCGAGAGGACTTCGCACCTGCGAGAAGCCTCGCACGCTAGGGCCTCTGGAGGGCTACTCAGAACGCGTTCTTATAAGTTGTGGCCAGCCGCGGTTACAGCTAGCATAGCTGCAATATTTCATTTCGCCTTGGCAGAAAACCATGGCCATTACTCACGATGATTCCGGACCCGGCTCTAAGTTTTCGCTTCAAAACGTTTCCAAGCTGGCCGCAGCATTCTTCACACTCGTCTCCGTCACGGGAGGTGCGGCTTGGTATTTGCTCGGTCCTAGGATCAATCAATTCGTCGACGACCGCATCGCGCTGAGCCAGCAAAAGCCCTCGCCAGGTGGCACGGTCGTGAGTTCGAAGCCGACTGATGTTGCCCATGTTGATGGCGACGCGGCGGACTTAAAGCGAAAGCTGGACGTCCTTTCAGGCGATTTGGCGCGTATTGCCGGCGACCTCGCCAAACTGCGAGGTCAAGTGTCCAGCCTCACAACGACCGTGGCGGATATTCGGCCAGCCTATAGCTATTCATTCCGCTTCAAGGGCTCACAAATTCTCGCCCAGCGATGGCCGCCAAATCGCGCCTACTTCTATGCCAAGCCGGACGAGGCCGTCGAAATCGACGTCTATCTCGCAACCCCAAAGAAATTTCCGGTGATCCTGAAGGTCGATGGCGTAGCCATGCGGCAAGTCATCCGCGACTCCCAGGAGAAGATTCCGATTACCGGCAGATTGAATTTCACTTCTCTGAAGGAAATGACCCCCGCCACCGGCGTTCCTTCAAGTGACGTATCCCCCTCATCAATGGAAGAACCGCGCCCAGAGAACATGCACTACATCGAGTTCCTGCCGAGCAGTGCTGCCTTTCAATTCAGCAACGACGATGACTTCGACATTTCCGGAATTGTCAGGGTTTGGCGACCGATAGCGGCTGCGAAGACCGACTGAATCCGATGAGCAGCAAGCAAGCACTTTCCACGCAATGGGCGGGCGCCGGTTTTTTGGCGGGTGCCTTCAGCGTAGCGCTGCTCGTGTCGCTCCCTGCAAAGGCTCAAACCTACAAATGGAAAGAGGTGGAGCCCCACTTCGAGGTGCTGCGGGATGCGGCGTACAAGACGCCGTCCGGTGCGGACATCAAATTCACCGCGATTCGATTCCATTTGGGATATTTTCGCCTGAAACTGGCGAGCACGCAGGAAACTCTGGCTGCTGGCCGCGACGTGAAAGACGGAATCGCAAGGTTCAAAGTCAACGGCGAACCGAAGGCCGAACTTCTCAGCTACAGTCTCGAAGGAACGTTGAATCACCTTAAGGAAAAACCGACCGCGCTGGCACCAGCTGGCTGGGCTACCAATCAAAGGAACCCCGCTCAAATCGCCCTACTCCGGATCAACGGGCGCACCATCTACAAGCCAACTTCCCTGCCCTCATTCAGCGCCGTTTTATGTCTGAACGATATCGACTACTACAAAGATTATGATGCGATTGTTCCGGTCGTATTCACGTCGAACGATATCACCAACCTTAATCCGCGTGCCGCGAAGTGCAAAGATGCGGTCCAATTAGGACCACGGATCGTCGAAGAAGGCGGCAAGCGCGGAATTACTGAGAGTGAACTCCGCACGGAGAAGTATCAACGCGTCATCTTCTTTGTTGACGACCCTCTGCGGGATGACAAGCTTCCGGCGCGATCGCGTGAGGCCGGCCGCAACGGATACATCCTGCTTACTCACAACAAAGTCCATCTTTTCGACCTACAGACGATGCTGCTAGACAAGCCGATCTATGCCGGCGGCAGAGCGCATTGGGCGGTAAACTTGGCGGGAGACGACCACACCGGACTGCTCATCAACACGCCTCCCGAGCCGGAATTGATCGAGAATACGTTGGCGACGGTGGGATCGGTCTTGATCGTCGAGCGCCGCGACTGAAGGCGATCGCGCTCAGTACCTCAGCACCCTGCCCCCGATCACTGCTCCGAGCGCGGCAACGATGATGGTAGCGAGCGAGTACCAGGTGGCGACGAACAGCGGAGAGTCGTCGACGCAGTGAGCGGCGTAGAGCGTTGCAGCGAGACCGGCGGCGATCATGCCGGCCAGCGCACCGGCGAGCGTAGGATTGCTCGGCGCGCCGCGGCGCAGGCCGAGCAGCGCGGCGCCGAGCAGCGGCAGCGACAGGATCGGGATCGCGCTCAGGCACAGCATCGAGTTGTGACCGATCAGCCGCGTCATCATCGGCGTCCGCTGCGGCAGCATCGCCTCTGCGCCGATCCCCGATCCCAGGATCGCCAGCGGCGCGAGCAGGACCAGCCGCCAGCCTTTCGGCGAGGCGTCGGGGCGCGACAGATGCATCGCCAGCGTGATCGCCGACAGTGACAGTGCCAGCGTCACCACGAACTTCAGATCGAAGAACGGATTATGCATCGCGCTCCTGATGTCGGGGCGCAGCCCGATCGTCGTCAGCAACAGCGCCGCCGAAACCGGCAGCGCGACCAGGAGCGCTGCTGCCAGCACCTGCCCGACCGGGCGTGGCCGCGTCGGGCAATCGGCGGCGAGCGAGTTGATCAGATGATCGGTGTCCATGGTCAGACCGTTCTCATTCTGGCGGCGAGTGCCGATAGGCCGCGATGCAGCGCGACCCGCACCGCGCCTTCGCTCATCGACAGCTTCGAAGCCGTGTCCTTGATCGAGGCGCTGTCGACCGCGATCGATTGCAGCACTTCCCGCTGTCGCTTCGGCAGCGTCTCGAGATGCTTGGCGACTTCGCCGGGCGGGAAGGGTTTCGGCCTCGGGTTCGCTCGGAATCAGCTCGGCGAAGTCGTCGATAATCACAAACCCGCGGCGGGCCGCGGCGGCGAAAAGCGTTGATCAGCTTGTTGCGGGCGATCGCGAACAGCCACGGGCGAAAGGCGCCGTCTCGTTCCAGGTGTGCCGCTTCAGATGCACGGCCAGCAGAATGTCTTGCACGATGTCCTCGGCCTGATCGATGGGCTGCCCGGCGCGGGCCAGCCCGCGGCGCGCCGCAGCCCGCAGCACCGGCACGACCGTTTCAACAACCGCTGATAGGCTCCCTGATCGCCCGCATTGGCGGCACGCATCAGGCCAGTCCAGTCGTCCTCGTGTCCGCGCACGCGCGCTCCTGATGGTCCATTCGCCGGCACAGCGCGTTCGTTACCCCCCCTGCCGAGACTTTTGCTCAATAACATTCTGCAGCGCCGGCGAAACCCTCCGATCATTGCCATCGGGTCGCCAAGATATTGCCCCCTCGCGGCGAGAATTCCCCTCGTTTTGGCCCCGCTGACGCCACCCGAGGGGAGTTTTTAGCCGCCCCATGGGCTGGCAACTGGGGAGAATGGCATGAACATCAAGGCCAGCGGGCGCTCGGCGTTGATCCTCGCAACAGGTTTGGCAATTCTGGCCTGCGCCCCGCTTCGCGCTCAACCGGCGCGCGCCGATGGCGCCAAAGTGGTGAAAACCACCCGTGTGATGGCGGCTGAATACGCCAATCCGGAGACGGCGCCACCGACCGAACCGAAGCGGCTGGCCGATGGCGGCCTCAAGGCGCTCCCGCCGGAAATCGCCAACGCCCACGCCGAAATGCCGGCGCCTGCCGGCGGCAAGACCGAGACGCCTGCGGCCGCCGCGACGACTCAGCCGGCCCCGAGCCCGTTCGATGCGCCGCAGGTCGCGCAGCAGGCAGCGCCGGCCTCCGATCCGGGTGTCGTCGCGTCCGATCAGCTCAACGACATGGACCGTGCCGCCACCGAGACGCCGGCCGCATCCACGACGACACCGGCCGCGCAGAACACGGTCGCGCAGGTGAAGTCCGCCTCCGCCGATGACGGCGCGTGGGACAAGGCCTCGCTGATCGGCAAGATCTTCATCGCCGTCGGCGGACTGCTGACGCTGGCCTCGGCGGCGCGGATGTTCATGGCCTGAGGGCCGCTGCCTTCCTCTTGATGGCTGTCGCGCCAGCGGGCAGATTGCCCGCGGCCGCGACCGGCCATCCGGGGAAACGCATCATGACCACCTTCGAATTCATCATCGTCGAACGCCACAACGCCGTCGGGCTGATCAAGCTCAACCGGCCGAAGATGCTGAACGCGCTGTCGTTCGGCGTGTTTCGCGAAATCGGCGCCGCGGTCGAAGACCTCGAAGCGGACGATGCGATCGGATGCATCCTGATCACCGGCAGCGACAAGGCGTTCGCCGCCGGCGCCGACATCAAGGAAATGCAGCCGAAGGGCTTCATCGACATGTTCAACGAGGATTTCACCGCGATCGGCGGTGATCGCCTCGCCCGCTGCACCAAGCCGACCATCGCGGCGGTCGCCGGCTACGCGCTCGGCGGCGGCTGCAAGCTGGCGATGATGTGCGACATCATCATCGCGGCCGACACGGCGAAAATCGGCCAGCCCGAAATTACCTTCGGCACGATTCCCGGCATCGGCCGCACCCAGCGGCTGACGCGCGCCATCGGCAAGTACAAGGCGATGGATCTGTGCCTCACCGGACGCATGATGGACGTGCAGGAAGCCGAGCGCGCCGGCCTCGTCAGCCGAATCGTCCCGGCCGACAAGCTGATGGAAGAAGCGCTCGCCGCCGCCGATAAGATTGCCTCGATGTCGCGGCCGGCTGCCACCATGGCCAAGCGCGCGGTGGATCGCGCGCTGGAGAGCACCCTCGCCGAAGGTCTCGCCGTCGAGCGCGATCTGTTCCGCTCGACCTTTGCGCTCGAAGACCGCACCGAGGGGATGGCGGCGTTCATCGAGAAGCGCAAGCCGAACAACAAGAACCGCTGACAACTCGCTGACCTCGCAAGCCGGGCGCGCTGCATTGCCGCAGAAAAGCGGCGCGCCCCATCGTCGCAGCGTTGCTGCATCACAACACTGTCCCCAGCAGTGACCCGGGCGGGCGCTGGATGGTTTGCCTGCCGCGGCGAAAGCGTTCTACACATGCAGCGACGTCGGCGGGGGCGCGGATGTGAACTAGCTGCGGGATCGGATGGGGGCAAAGTGCTCAAAGGTTGAGATCGGACATCGCGCGCTGTCGGGCTGGATGCTGGGCGCCGCGATCGGTCTCGCTGTCTGCTTCTCGGCTGCACCGGCGCTGGCGGACTCGTTGTCCGAAGCCTTGGTGAAGGCCTATCAGACCAATCCGCAGCTCAACGCCGAGCGTGCCCGCCAGCGTGCCACCGACGAGAACGTCCCGCAGCAACTAGCCGGCTACCGGCCGCAAATAGTTGCAACCTTGAGCGGCGGCTTGCAGCAGGTCCGCAATCTGCTTCCGACCAATACCTACCAGACCGCAACGCTGAAGCCGTGGACGATCGGCGTCACCGTGACCCAGA
>NZ_BADD01000084.1 GCF_000333455.1 Rhodopseudomonas sp. B29 | reverse complement strand
TGTTCGCAATCATCTGCGGATTGACGAATGACAGCGGCGGATTCATCTCGTTCGGGCAGGCCGGGCTGATCAGCATGGAGTTGATCGCCACCTGGACGCGGTCTGTTCCAAGCCCGTTCAGTGCTGGCAGGCTGGAGACGCCGCCGGCCCCCCACACCGCACCGCCCGGAATGTCTGCGACCAGCGATGCCGCGTCGCTGGTGCCGAGGCTGCGTGCGACCACTGTGCTACGCGACAATGTCGTGCTGGTCGCCGGCAGCGCCAGCCCTTCGTTCTCAGGCGGGATGGCGGCCGGCGGGGCGACCGGAGCGCCGCCGCGCGGTGTCGTGGCAGCGGACGGGCTGTGCCGCACACGCGGCTTGGCGCGCTGTTTCGCCGGGTCGACCACGATGGTCGACAATCCGCTCGCGCTTTGCGCCGTCGCCGGGCGGGCAAGCGCGGATGCGAACAATGCCGCCATCGCCAACGAGAGCGAGAACGAGGACAGCGATGTAGTCAGCAGCAGGGGCCGGCGAAGGCCGGGCAAGGCAGAACAGTTCATGAAACGACTCGTGAAACAGGGCGCGCACATCGTTGCGACGGCGCAAGACGGCCGTTCGGCCACGCGATGACGCGCGAGCCTGGAGACGGCAACGAAAAAGGAAAATCTCCGGGCGGCCGGACAAAGCGCGGCCAGCGGCGGAGCTAACTAAGCGAGGATAGGAGGACCGCGAGCGAAATGTGCGAGCGACGGCGGCCCGCGAGGCGCCGCTGCGGACAGCGGCCACCCTTGTGCGACCCGCGCCAGGATTCGCACCGGCATCAGCGTGACATTCAATGCCGGCGGCGGCAGGCTGCACGCCAGCACGCAGCCGATGCACTTGAAGTGGACGACGACGCGGTCCTTGGAGTCTGCCGGCGCCGAAGCGTCGAGCGAGTGGCAAATCTCTTGGGCGGCGAGTAGCTCGAGCGGCCCATTGGCCGTGACCGGCGCAAACGCCGAGAGAGCGACCTCGAGCAGCAACGCCAGCGCGACCAGCCAGCTCGTCGCCGCACGAGCGGCGACCGCCAGCCACCGGGCCGCAGCCGGTGTCAAATTCGCTTGATGCCGCGCCGCGGTCACCGTCATCCCCCGCTCGATCGCTAGAAGGTAATCACAGCCAGCGAAACGCATCAAAGCGTCGCTGGTAAATTGAGACCGCATCGAATGGAAATGCAACCCTTGTCGCCTTTTGATCACAGTTCTGAAAAGCACAAGCACGGAACGCGTGGCAAGCGGCAGTGCCTTTCAGAATGCAGTCGTCGTCAGCCCAGGATCAAGTCAGCCCAGGATCGAATCATGCGTCTTGTCATCGGTGTCGCCGCCGCGATTGGCCTGTTGTTTCAATTGTCGGCCGCAGCCGCACAATCCTCACCGCCGCACGAACCCTACGGCATCAATCTCGAAGGTTATCCATATCCCTACCCGGTCAAGCTGTTCGCGGTCGATCACGCCGGCGAGAAGCTGTCGATGGCCTATATGGACGTGGCGCCGAGCGGCGACTCCAACGGCCGCAGCGTCGTGCTGCTGCACGGGCGCAATTTTCCGTCAAGCTATTGGGCGCCGGTGATCGCCGTGCTCAGCAAGGCCGGCTACCGCGTCGTGGTGCCGGATCAGATCGGCTTCGGTAAATCATCGAAACCTAGCGGCGATCTGCATTTCGATGACCTCGCCCGCGACACGCTGGCGCTGCTCGATCATCTCGGCATCACCAAGGTGGACGTCGTCGCGCATTCGCTCGGCGGCATGCTGGCGGTGCGGATCGCGCGCGCCGCGCCGGATCGGCTCTCGCATCTGGTGCTGATGGCGCCAATCGGACTCGAGGATTATCGGCTCTACGTGCCGCCGACGCCGACCGAGGCGATCATCGCCCACGAGGACAAACTCACGGCCGAAGCCTACCGCAAACAGCTCGAGACCAACTACGCGCTGAAGCTGCCACCCGATCAGGTCACGCCGTTCATCGATGCCCGCTACGGCATCAAGGGTAGCCCCGACTATCCGCGCTGGCTGCGATCCTTCGTGGCGTCGGCGCAGATGATCTATCGCGAGCCGGTGGCGCACGAAATTCCGCTGATCACCGTGCCGACGCTGTTCTTCATGGGCGAGGACGATCACAACGCGCCGGGCAAAACCCAACGCGCCCGAGGCGCTGCGGCCGAAGATGGGCCACAACGCCGATCTGGCCAAGGCGTTTGCCGCACAGATGCCGAATGCTCGGGCCGAGGTGATCCCACATGTGGGGCACCTGGTGTTTCTGGAGGCGCCCGAGCGCACCGACAAGCTGCTGTTGGATTTCTTGGCGAAGTAGTTCGTCGTCGCGGCGTTGCTCCATACACCGCCGTCATCCCCGCGAAAGCGGGGATCCAGTATCCCAGAGCAATGCGGAGAACGGCGGGGCTAACTCCGCCGATCTCTCATAGTAGCACTGGGATACTGGGTCGCCCGGTCGAGCCGGGCGATGACCGCTGTTGTGGTGGCCGGCCGCGGCTCACAGCGATCCGAGCGGTGCGGGCGGCGGCGCTTACGCCGCCCGCACCGTCTCGACAAACCTCGTCACCTCGTCCTTCAGCCGGTTGCTGTCGCGCGACAGCGACTGGGCGGCCGAGTGGACCTGGGTGGAGGCCGTGCCGGTCTCGGTGGCGCCACGCTGGACGTCGACGACATGCGCCGAGACATCCTGCGTGCCGTGCGCCGCCTGCTGGACGTTGCGCGAGATCTCCTGTGTCGCGGCGCCCTGCTGCTCGACCGCGGAGGCGATGGTCGAGGCGATCTCCGACATCCGCTCGATGGTGCCGCCGATCTCGCGGATGGCTCCGACCGAGTCCTGCGTCGCCGACTGCATGCCGCTGATCTGGCTGCTGATCTCGCCGGTCGCCTTGGCGGTCTGCTCGGCCAGCGCCTTGACCTCCTGGGCGACGACAGCGAAGCCGCGCCCCGCATCGCCGGCGCGCGCCGCCTCGATCGTGGCATTGAGCGCCAGGAGGTTGGTCTGGCCGGCGATGGTGTTGATCAGTTCGACCACGTCGCCGATGCGGTTGGCCGCGCTGGCGAGCTGGCTGATGCGGTCGTTGGTCTTGCGCGCCTGGTCCACCGCATCTCCGGCGATACGCGCCGATTCCTGCACCTGCCGGCTGATCTCGTTGATCGAAGACGCCATTTCCTCGGTCGCCGAAGCCACCGACTGCACGTTGGAGGAGGCCTGCTCGGAAGCGGCTGCGACGGATGTCGCAAGCTGCTGCGAGTGTTCGGCCGTCGCCGTCAGGGTGCCGGCTGAGGCCTCGAGTTCAGTCGCGGCCGAGGTCACCGTGTCGATGATCTCGCCGACCGCGTTCTCGAAATCGTCGGCCAGACGTTGCATCTCGGCCTTGTGCTGAGCCGCGACACGGCGCTCGGCCTCTTCCTGCTCTGCCTTGAGTTCGGCCACCTCGAGCGCGTTCTTCTTGAACACCTCGACGGTGCAGGCCATCAAGCCGATTTCGTCGAGCCGGCCGGAGCCGACCACTTCGACTTTGAGGTTGCCGCCGGCGAGCTCCTTCATCACGCCGGACATCGCCACGATCGGCCGCGAGATCGCCCGCCCGACCAGCCATGCCAGCACAAGGCCGATCGCCATGGCGCCGAGCGTGAGCCACAGGATCTGCGATTTGCTGTCGCTGATCGTGCCGGAGGTTTCGGCGCCGATATTACGCTCATCGGCAAGGCCAGAGTCGCGGATGTTGGCAGCAGCAAGGCCAATCGACTGGGCAAGTTTGCCCATTCCAATGATCTGGGTCTGCAGGGTTCGCCCCTGTTGGAGGGCGCGCTGATATCCGTCCAGGTACTTGCCGAGGTCGGTTTCGACAGCGGCAACTTGCTTGCGTTCATCGGCGCTATCGATCGCGGTCTTCAAAGCCGCCACAGTTGCGCCGAGCGCTGCCGCCGAGGCTTTGGCGTCTTCGGCAGCGGCCGCGCCGGCGGTGTCGGTGCGGCCGACGGCCTTGCTGGCCGCGAGGCGGAGGATCAGCAGCTTCTTCAGAGCATCCGAAACCAGAAGTGCGTGGCTCGGGTTGCCGTCGCCGTTCATCAGCGCATTCTGAAGAGCTTCGAGCCTGAGCCGGGCGGTTTGCCCGATTGGGTCGAGAACCTCGCCGAGCAGTCGGTTTTGATCGCGGCGCATCTTCACCATGTCGGCAAAGTCGGAAACATAGCGATCGAATTCGCTGCGGAGCGCCTCCATCTGCGCCAGTCGCTCAGGATTCTTGATCGCGGTAAGGCCGCGCGCGATGCTTTCGGACAACGCCTTCTGCTGCGTTTCCGCCTCCCCGATCCTCGCTTCGTCGCCGGTCAGGTTGTAGTCACGCACTGCGAGCCGCATCTTGGAGAAGCCACGGTCGACATCGCTGGCTATATCCACGACCTGGACGCGCTGCGCAAAGGTCGCGAACGCGTTTTCGAGCCGGCCGAAGCAGGAGTAGTTGAGGACGGCGAGAACGGCCATCAGCACCTGGACGACGGCGAAGCCTATCGCGACCTTGATGCCGATCTTGCGGTTAGTGAAGAACGAGAAGAGATCTGGCGCGCGCGATGCGGCCGTGAGTGCAGCGTGACTCATATTGGAAATCCCCAATGGCCGTTTGGCACCCGGCTGATGCCGCTCGGGACGATGGGAAATCCAAAAGACGCATACCCCCAAAGCCGGGTCTTTCGGACCTCCCCCTGGCTACTGCCGCTGTCGGGCAGTTGCAGCTAGGGATACGAGCCGAATCATTTGAAAAGACTAAACGGAATCCGCGCACAACTACCCAAATACATCGAGGAGTTGTGCAACATTAGATGTAGTCGATCGAGACCAAGTGCTGCCCAGATCGCCGTAACTATCTGTTACCAAGGCAACTATCCAAGCGTCGGCGGCGACAAGGGCCTGCCGACCGAGCGCGTCAGAGTCGCGCCTACGACCAAAGATTTGAGATGGGACCGATCGCGGAAGCCGCCGGTCGGGCGAAGCAGCGATCAGCCGACTTTGCGGAGCAGCGGATAGCGCTGCTCGAGTTGCACCGGATCGAGCGCATGCTGCCAGGCCGGGACGTCGTCGACGATCTCGGCAGCTTCTTCGGGCGCATCCTCAACCAGCTTGAGTACCGGCGTCACGGGCTGATCCGGGGCAATGGACGGGCTCGGCGAGCCCAGCCGCGGCAGCCGCACAGGTGGATCGAGAGCGGTCTTGTCGCTCAGGTAGAAGATCGGGCGCGGCGGCAGATGCGGATTGTAGCCGAGCCAGGCCAGACTCTGCGCGCCCGGCGAGTCGCTGTCGCGGGCAAGCAGCTCACGCCAGCTGTCGACCGCAGCCCTGGCGTCGTGAATATTTTCGAGAAATTCCACTTCGGTGAAGAACCGGCGCCACCGACCGGTATCGAACAGCTCGGTGAGATATTCGAGTCGCTGCTCGGCCAAAGCGCACCAGCGCTCGACGAGTGCACGGCCACGGGCTGCGTCGGTCGTTTCCATTATCCATCCGCCGAAAGGGGGATTGCTGACGAACGCGACGCAACTAACGAATCGTCATGAAGGTATTAATAACATCGTTAAGAAAAGTTTACTGTGCATAGCCAAGCGCTCCTGCAACTTTTTTGAAGTTGCGGTTCAGAGCCCTGAGACTTTTACGGGTGCGAAACGAAAGACCCGCCCGGGGGGACAACCGGGCGGGTCAAAAGCCATATTGGCGCTGGGGTGGATGGGCGCTCGCGCCGATACAGCCTCGCTGGGGAGGGACTTGCCGCTCCCACAACGATTGGTCACCCAGACAACGCCAAACGTTCAACGATGGTTGCGGTTTTTCTCGGCGAAAGCTGAAGAAGTTTTTTGACCTATCGAGCTGCCTGAACGGCCCAAATCAAGGGGCCGGTTGCACCACGGCAACGATGGATTCGTTCTCCAGCCGCCGGATCAGGCGGTCCTGATCGGCCTTCGTCAGGGCATGGTCGCCGACTTGCAGCCGGAACACGCCGCCGGCACTGGAAACGACCGTGGCCTTATACTGATCGAGCAGCGCGACGATTTCGGTCGCGCGCGCATCCGGCACGAAGCGGACAAAAAAGCGGGGACCGCCGTCGGGTGCGAGACTGCGGACCACCGGCCCGCTTGGCCGGTCTGCCATGGCGAGCGCCGTGGGTGCAGACGACTCCTTCGCGGCGGGCGCCGCCGGCGGTGCAACGGGAACCGCCGGCGCAGTCCGAACCGCTTGCGGTTCGGCAACCGGGGCGTTGCCGGGAGCGACCGCCCGCCCGGGCTGGTCATGGCGGTCTTGCAGCGCAGCCGTCTGGAATACGCCGGCAGGCGTGAAGGCCAGCATGGCGCCGATCAGCCCGGCTTGGAGTATCAGGGCGAACGCCGCGACGGCGATCGTCCAGGCCAGCGCCTTCGGCGACATTTCCGAGAGCGCGGCGGCGATCCGCCCAACCAACCCGGTGCCGGACCGCTGCGGCTGCGCCGGCTCCGCATCGATCGCGGCAAACAATTTCTGCATCGCACGGGACGATGGCGCGCCGAGACTCTCGTTGAATTCGATGGTCGCGGCGTATTCTTCGAGCACGGCGGCGTATTGCCTGGCGAGCTCCGGATCGCGATCAAGCGCCTCGCTGACGCGTCGGGCGTCGCGCGCATTCAGCGTCCCGGCTGCATGCCAGGGCAGCAGCGCTTCAAGGTCGCCCGGCTCGTCCTGCTCGGGCATTCGCTTGCCTGCGATCATGGCCAGCCTCGTTCGACGCCGGCTGCCTCGAGCAGATCGGCCAGTTTCTTGCGTGCGTAGAACAGCCGCGTCTTGACGGTGTTCTCCGGAATACCGACGATGAGCGCGACCTCCTCGAGCGACTTCTCGTGATAGTAGACGAGGTCGACCACTTCCCGGTGATCGGGCGAAAGCTGGTCCAGACACTTCCGCAACGCTTCACCCGTGTCTTTCTTCTGCGCTGCGATTTCCGGATCGTCCGAAGGATCCTCGATCGCCAGCGCCGCCTCGTCTTTCAGTTCGGCATCCTGGCGCCGCCGTAACGCCGACAGCGCCTTGAACCGCGTGATCGCCAGCAGCCAGGTCGAGACCAAAGAGCGACCTTCGAACTTGCCGGCCTGTCGCCAGACGTCGAGAAACACCTCGCTAATAAGGTCCTCGGCGACCTGCTCGTTCCCCACGAGACGCAAGGCGAATCGATAGACCCTGACGTGGTGACGGCCATAAAGCACCCGCATCGCCAGCCGGTCGCCAGCGGCGATCCGCGCGATCAGGACGTCGTCTGCGGCTGGCTTTGTACTCACTGGCGGTCCCGAGGGATTGGTCGGTCCCGGCAGGGGGAAGGTTCGATTTGGACGGCCAAATACTGCATTTTCATGGTGTGGAGGGCCAGAATCTGTGAGCCGGCGCACGGACCATATCCACGTTGCGGAGTGAGCACCAATCCGACCGGAGGTAACAAGGAACCGTACCAGCCACTCACGGGCCGCCTAAACTAGTAAATTGTCCATTCGTATCAGGCAGTTAACACATAATCGTCCACAAATTGGACAGATACGAAACCTAAAGGCTTTACGGATTAAGTTCCACAAACGCCGCCGTTTCGATGCGGGCAGTCTAGCGGGACTCATGGGAAGATCCGTCGCCATTTCCGGTCAGCTTGCCGGCAAGCCGAACAGCGCCGAACAGGCTCGGATCTTGGCGGTTCGTGCGCGCCGAATGCGTCAGCGACGCCAGGTGCTGGATCTGATCGCCGCCAGCTATCTGATCGACGCCTCGATCCTCCTGCTCTACGCGTTCGCCGGCACGATCCCGCTCATGGTGGCGCCCGCCTACGCCTTCGTCGGACTGACCTTCGTCGTCGTCCAGATCCTGCTGTCGGAAGCCGGCTTCAACGACCGCTTCAAGGATCACTATCTCATCCTTCCCATCAGCGGCGCCAATCTGCTGATGATGATCGGCTTCAGCTTCTGGGTGCCGCAGGTCGCGTTCCTGTTTTTGTGCGCGCTTTTCATCGTTTTCGCCTTCGCCTCGCTGCGCGCGACGCGCATCCAGGCGATGATCGCCTGGATCGCCGTGACGGCCGCGCTGGCGGTGCTGTTCCTGATCACCAGCGCTCCGCTCGAGATGCCGCACGGCTCTTTGCTGGAGCGGTTAGCCACCATGCTGGCACTGGCCCTGACCATCGGCCGCTGCATGTTCATCGGCATGTACTCCAACGAGATGCGGGACGCGCTGTACAAGCGCGGTCTGCAGCTCCGGGATGCCTATCAGCGCATCGCAGAATTAGCCTTAGCTCGACGAGCTGACCGGCGCCTATAATCGGCGCTGTATCATGCGGATGCTGGACAAGGATATCTAGCGCGCACGGCGCTGCGGCGAGCCGCTGTCGCTGGCGCTGATCGACCTCGACTGGCTCAAGCGCATCAACGATACGTTCGGCCATCCGACCGGCGACGAGGTGCTGCGGACCTTCGCCATTACCATCTTCTCCAATATCCGCGTGCTCGACCGCTTCGGCCGCTATGCGGTTGAAGAATTTCTGATGCTGCTGCCCAATACCTCGCGCCAGGAAGCCTGCAGCCTGCTCGACCGGCTGCGCGTCATTGTTGCAGATCTCGATTGGAGTGCCTTCTCTCCGGGCATGCGGGTGACGCTGTCGGCCGGCGTGACTACCATGTCGTTCGGCGAACACGCCGAGACCATCCTCGCCAGAGCCGACACTGCGCTCTACACCGCAAAGGCCGAAGGACGGGATCGAATTGCCATAGCCTGAAGAAACGGGCGACTGAAGCTCCAGGACAGAGTAGAGTAATGCGTTCAAAAGCACCTTCCACCGCCAACCTGCTCGACGAATTGCAGGCGACCCTGGCCCACGGCACCGTCGCCCGGCGGGTCGAAACGTTGCGGCGGGTCACCGATCTGTTTCTCGATGGTGGCACCGACTACACGCCGGACCAGATCACGTTGTTCGACGACGTGTTCGGCTGCCTGGTCGAGAATATCGAGGCGAATGCCAAGGCGCTGCTGGCGCAGCGGCTGGCGCCGGTGACTGCGCCGCCCCGCATCATCCGCCATCTGGCCTTCGAGGACCGCATCGAGATCGCGGCACCGGTGCTGTCGCAGTCGGAGCAACTCGACGCCCACCGGGACATCGAACACGTGCATGTAGGGATGCACGGCAGGATCGGTGGCGATCACTTCGCCGGCGATCCATCCGAGCAGCGCGGCACCGGCCCAGACCAGGATCGGCAGCTTTTCGAGAACCAGCATGATCAGCGCGGCGCCAGCCACGATCATCGGCACGCTGACGACGAGCCCGAGGATCAGCAGCGGCACG